>CAYOTP010000026.1:0-24407 GCA_964406955.1 uncultured Thermoplasmatales archaeon
GCGTTGTGGACACGCTATCAACAGTTCGTTGATAATCTTCGACAGACAGGTATGGGATATGCTGAAAGGCCAACGCCCATATACTCGAAGGAAGCTCCTTCCTCAACAGTGCAATCTGTTGCAGTGTAGGGAGGAGTAGTTCACAAGTGTAGGAATCCTTTCAATAAGTATCTCAAAAGGCTAAATCCATTCTACCATCCATAGGATTATGTTAGGTAGTTATTCATTGAGTTTTTTACTAACCGAAAAGTGTTGATTAGTTAGTTCCGAATCTTCGTTGATAGTTTCTTTTGTTGGATAAGGGGTTTTCGATTCAGTTTCATCATTTTCCTCTTTGTTAAAATCTGCAAGCCACATTGGAAGTTTTCCGTTGAGTTCTTCATCACGTAGTTCTTTAACGATGGAGGGTTCATCTTCAAAGAGCATTGGTTCTTCACTGAGAAATAATACTGATTCATCTTGTTTTTTGTTGAAAAAGATATCCAATTCATTCTCGATTTCATCCTGTACCTTTTTATGATGGTAATAATCCACTCGTTGTTTTTTATGTGGTTTCCGTTTATACCGTCCCATACATTCTCTCTCTTACCAATTAAATATCAAACACCATTATGTTTTAAAACTTTTGTTTTTTTTACAAATTTTTTGCTTTTGTTTTCATCAGTATATCGTAATCCTCTAATAGGAAAGCCCAATTGCATACAATCCATGAAGATTACTCCAACTTGTGTTCCATGTTTGATACAGCGAATTATTTTTGAAGCAGAACAAAGCACAAAAGATCAAAAAATTCAAACTAAAGTCATTAGAACCATTTGTTCCATGTTAGGAGATCTTTACGATCCAGATAAGTGTAGTGCAGATATTGCAACTAAAGTCCATAAGAAAGCATATGAAATCCTTAATGATCCTGATCCATATATAGAATTAAAAGATCAGAGTAACCAAATAGCTTCTTCACTTGTACCAATGGTAGAAAAACGTATCAGATCTTCCACTGATCCTTTGAAAACTGCTATTCTTGCATCCATTGTTGGAAACACGATGGATTTTGGAATTAAAGGGGCTAGTAGCAATCCAGATCAATTGAAAGAGGATTTTGACCATATTTTTGCTGAAGGATTTGGTTATGATGATACAAAGGAACTGTTTTCTTTACTGCAAAAATCTAAATCACTTCTTTTTTTTACGGATAATTCTGGAGAAATTGTTTTTGATAAACTCTTATGTCAACAGTTGAAAAATCAATATCCTCATCTTTTCATTACTCTTATTGTTAAGGGAGAACCAGTGCTTAGTGATGCAACTTTAAAGGATGCAAATGAATTACAGTTCTCTACCGTTACTGATAATGTGTTTACCACTGGTGGATTTGCTGTTGGAGTAGATTTTGATTTATTACCAACTACTGTACAAAACATGGTTCCTGAGGTTGATTTGATCCTTTGTAAAGGAATGGCAAATTATGAATCATTCTCAGAAACAGCTTATCGACCAATTGTTTATTTATTACGGTCAAAATGCCAACCGATCGCTGATTCAATGGCTGTTCCCCTCAACAAAAATATCATAAAATTGTATAACTGAGAAAAAAGCATTTATTCATAGATCCATTCGTCAAGTTGATCATATTGAGTAAAGATTTTTTTGCGTGCTAAAAATGTAGCGGTAATTGCAGTGATGATACCTCCACCTATGATCATTAGATAGACAATGATTTGATATTCAGCGGCAAGAAGAGGATTGGTTCCAGCTATCAAAAGTCCTGCCATTGCTCCAGGAATAAAAATAACTCCCAGGGTTTTTAAACTGTCAATTGTTGGAATTAACGATGCACGAATACTCAATCGATTAAATTCTTCTATTGCTTGTTTACTTGGAATCCCTAAGGAAAGCATGGTTTCAATACTTGCCCTATTTAATTTCAATTCACGGATCAGTCGATCCAAAACTAATGAACAAATTGCCATTGAGTTACCAAATGCCATCCCAGCCAAGGGGATGATGTATTGAGGTTGCAGGGGCATTGCTTTTGAAATGCCCAACACCAATAATGCTACAGTTGACCCGGTAAGGATCGATGGGGTCGTCACTTGAAATGCCTTGGGCATATGAGTAGCTCTTTTTGCACTGGTGTGACCACCAACAAGAACCATAGTTATAAGAAGTATCCAAATAAGAAAAACCCATAATGATGTTTGAAATAAAAACGTAAGAAACAAGGCAATGAGTACAAGTTGTCCCCCTCCTTTAAAGATGGCATAGGTGAATTCTTTTCCAATACCAATCTTTTTGTAGAATGAAAGAATGATAACTACGATTAGAAGACTTGATGTAGCCAGTAATACATAAAGGCCTTCCAATGGCGAATAAGGGATGCCCATGTTAATATGCTCCCTCCCAATAGAATTCTTCTGGAGTTGTCATTGAGATCAATCTTCCTTGTTTTAGATTTGCGATATGATCGCTGACTCTTTTTGCCTGTTCTACATCATGGGTTACCCATAATACGGTTAATTGTCTTTGCTTACTAAATGAGATGATACGTTGTTCAACGGTTTGCACATTCTTTGGGTCAACTCCCGATGTTGGCTCATCAAGAAGTAGTATTTTTGGAGAAAGTGCTAAGGCCCTTGCAAGGGACACCCGTTTTTTTTCTCCTCCTGACAGCTGCGTAGCATTTTTGGAAAGAAACATAGTAGATAGTCCTGTGTCAATGAGGCTCTCAGTTATTTTTTTAGATTCATAGTTACCATGAATGGTTAATGCTAAAGAGATATTTTCTTCAACAGTTCCAGGAAACATGATGCTTTCTTGTGGTACTAAGACGATGGTTTTTCTAAGAGTTGACGGAGAAATTTGAAAAATGTTCTGTGAATTAAAAAGAATAGATCCCGTGTCTGGTTCGATGAGTCGATTGATACATCGAAGAAGTGTAGTTTTTCCTCCTCCCGACGGTCCAACAATAGTTAGGATTTTCCCTTTATGAACCGTCAGATTGATATCGTGAAGGATGGGTGTTTTTTTTAGTTTTTTTGAGAGATGATTAATTTCTAGAGTCTTGATGGAAGATCACCTCTTTTGAAAGTTCTTGGATAAATCCATTAAGTTCGATAAGGGTTTTTTTTCCTGCTGCTGTTGTTTGGTAGACTTTTCGTTGTTTCCCGTTGATGAGCGTTTTTTGATAGAAAAGCAGTCCATTTTTTGTCATATTATGAAGAATTGGATATAGTGTTCCTGGGCTGATGGTGTATCCATGGCTGTTGAGTTCTTTTATCATGGCAGCACCATATATTCCTTGAGTATCATATGTGGCGTGATGTAAAATATGAACTCTAATGAATGCTAGGAGGATTTTTCGTTTAATCATTAATATCGGTTTTCGATATCGAATAACGATATTTAATATTTTTGATGATGTCGTATGAAAAAAATATGAAATCCTTAAAAATAATCTATCCTATAAGCAAAATTGATCGATAATCCATGCTTTTATTTCATCACGAACACGTCGAAACTCAACTAGTTTTTCTTCTCTAGATCCATTTAGCAAACTAGGATCAGTGAACCCCTTATGAAGTATGTTCTTACCAGGAAAAAAAGGACACGCTTCTTTTGCATGATCACAAACAGTTACCACATAATCAAATACCTTATCTTGAACATCGGTGATTAGTTTAGAATACTGCTTAGAAATATCAATACCTATCTCATCCATAACTTGGATGGCAAGGGGGTGAACCTTTGCTTTCTTCACACCTGCACTTTCTGCAACAAAATCACAATCTGACCGGCTATTTACTATTCCTTCGGCCATCTGACTTCTACAACTGTTGTGAGTGCAAAGGAATAGAATAGTTTTTTTATCACTCATTTTTTCTTCACACCGGTAAAACATGCTTTACTTGTTTCTTCTCTACAATCTATTTCCACTCGTTGACCCGTTTCCATGTAAAAAATCTTCTCAGCCATCTTACATGCATGATCAGCGCAACGTTCCAAATAGCGAGCAACCATGATATAGTCCGTACATCGCTTGATAACTTTAGGGTCCTCCATCATATACGAAAGAGCTTCTCTAAAAATAGAATATCTTAATTCATCAACATCCTCTTCACGGTCGATAAAATCATTAAATAACGATAAATCCCCGTTTTTAAACACTTCCAAGGCATCATCAATCATACTGCAAACTATATCAGACATATGGGGGATATCCACCAGTTTTCGAACATGTTTATCCTTTTCAAAATTTTTCACAATCTTAGCGATATCTTTCCCATAACGACCGATACGGGTGAGATACGTGATGAGCTTTAAGATACAAGCAATTTCGCGCATGTCTTTTGCCATCGGTTGATACAGTGCGATAAGTTGAAATGCTTCAGCTTCGATTTTATCATCCAGATCCGCAATATCTCCTTTATGATCAATGACCCATTTTGCCCGTTGTTCATCGATGTCCTTTAACGAAAGAATCGATTCTTGAAGCATCTTTTTTGAAAGATAACCCATTGTAACTACTTCTTCTTTTAATCTTTTTAATTCATCATGAAATTTTCCAACCATCTTTTCTTCACCTTCATTTATCCAAATCTACCCGTTATATAATTCTCAGTTAATTCCATCGTAGGATTTTCAAAAATCTGGGTCGTTTTCCCAAATTCAATCATTTTACCTAGATACATGTATGCTGTGAAATCACTAACCCTTGCTGCTTGTTGCATGTTATGTGTCACGATAATAACCGTATAATCTGTCTTTAGTTCACCGATTAAATCCTCAATCTTTGCTGTAGCAATTGGATCCAGAGCAGAACAGGGTTCATCCATAAGTATGATTTCCGGTTCTACTGCAAGAGACCGAGCAATACAAAGCCTTTGCTGCTGACCACCAGAAAGTCCCATGGCACTATCATTAAGCCGGTCCTTTACTTCCCCCCAGAGAGCAGCATCCTTAAGACTTTTTTCAACGATACTATCTAGTTTTTTCTTATTATTTATCCCTTGTACACGAGGTCCATACGCTATATTTTCATAGATTGATTTTGGAAACGGATTTGGTTTCTGAAAGACCATCCCTATTTTTTTTCGTATCTCAACAGCGTCAACGTTGGATTCATAGATATCTTTATCATGATAATAGACTTGACCTTTAACTTTACAATCCGGGATGACATCATTCATACGATTGAAACATCTGATAAGTGTTGATTTCCCACAACCGGATGGGCCTATAAGAGCAGTAACCTTATTTGGCTTCATCTTTAAATTAACGTCGATAAGGGCATGGTTTTCCCCATACCATAGATTCAAATCTTTCGTCTGAATTATTGATTCTCTTTGACTCATGTTCTCTTTTCACCATTTCATTTTTTTACTATAATAATTCCTAATAAGAATCGCTACCGTATAAAAACCAACAACAAGCATTAGTAATACAAGAGCTGCGCCACCTGCAGCAATCTTAGCCTCTTGACCAGGTATTTCAGTTGCTAATACAAGTATATGGTAAGAAAGTGCATTGACTGGTTCCCAAAAAGAGGATGGCTCGATTGAAGAAAACGTCACTGCAATAAACATAATCGGAGCTGTTTCACCTGCAGCTCGTCCAATCCCAAGAATCGCTCCAGTTATCATTCCAGGGGATGCCGGTGGAAGAACCACTCGTCTAATGGTTTGCCATCGGGTTGCTCCAACGGCAAAGCTTCCTTCCCGTATTGATTGGGGAACACTTTTAAGAGCTTCTTCGGAAGTCCGTAGGATCGTGGGAATGACCATGAATGCTAAGGTCAATTGACCCGCAAAAAGAACTCTCCCCCATCCAAGAAATAATACTAAGAACGCAAAACCAAAAAGACCAAAGACAATACTAGGTGTACCATTTAAAAGATCTGCAGCACTTCGAATAATTCTTGTAAATTTCCCTTCCTTTGTATATTCCACTAGATAAATTGCAGCACCTATACCAACGGGAAGAGCAATGGCAATAGCGCCTGCAGCTAGATATAACGTTCCAATTAGCGCAGTGACGATACCTCCTTGACGTCCAAGATCCCGATGGGGTGTTGTTAAAAACTCCCAGCTCATCGCATCCATGCCGTTTATAATTATATACCCTAATAAAATGGCAAGGATGGATACTACTGCAATAAGTGAAAGTGTGATAACGGAAAATGAAACCTTTTGAATATTTTTTTGGGAAAGCTTTTTAAAGATAAAAAATAAAAATATCGAAATTACAATAATTGATCCTGTTGCAATTAAGCCTGAAGTAATATATAATATGATTAAAATGAACCCGATAAAAGTGTGAGTGATATATTTTTTGATTTTATTCATTTTTTCTGCGGGAATCAGATTTTTCGTTTTTTTCTTTTTTCCCAATGCCATTTGTTTTTCTTTGATTTTTCCAAGAATGTACACGGCACTAAGATTAATAATCAGGGTTATAATCAAAAGAAGAACGGCTACACCAAAAAGCGCATGATAATGTCCACTACCAAAAGGAACTTCTCCTATCTCAATTCCTAGATTTGAAGTGAGAGTTCTGATCGGTGAAAAAACATTCCATATGGGATCAGGAATCACTGGTGAATTTCCACAGATCATCATCACGGCCATGGTTTCACCAACAGCTCGTCCGATACCTAAGATTATTGCTGCAGTTATTCCTGAAAGTGCAGAAGGTAATATGACATTCCGTATGGTCTGCCATCGTGTCGCACCCATAGCAAGGGATCCCTCTTTATAATAACGAGGGACTGCATTTATTGAATCCTCTGCCACACTAGTAATGGTCGGAATGGCCATAATGCCAAGGATTATGGATCCTGCAAGCCATGTTTCACCAGTCGGAACGCCATATCCTTTATATATCCAGTCAACTAAGATGATGAGGCCAAAAAAACCGTAAACTACTGATGGGATTCCTGCAAGAAGTTCAATAATTGGTTTAATGATTGCCCTTACTCGGGGAGATGCAAGTTCAGAAATAAAAATTGCACTTCCAATACTCAGTGGAACAGCAAAAACCATTGCTCCCAGGGTGACAAGAAGTGTTCCAACAATCAACGGTAGTGCTCCGAACTGAGGATTTGCACTTGTCGGTCTCCAGAATTCTCCAGATAAAAACGTCCAAATGTCTGTAGGAAGTGGATATGCCTCTTTTATAAGGAAAAAAAGAATCGAGAAAATTACGATTATGCTGATTGTTGCAGCAAGAATCAACAGGACTTTTATGATATCTTCCTTAATGTATTTATTTGAAAATAAGAACTGAGGCAGCTGAAATCTTCCTTTGCTCATTGATTCTTTTTCCCCTTATTTTTGCTAATCCGTTTTTACATTTTTCTTAGAAAAAGAAAAAACAATGTAGGGAATAATCAAACCAAAAATCATTCCCCTGTTTTTTTAATTTCTTATGTTTTTTATCTTCTATAGTTCATTCCAATTCGTAAATGAACCCAGATAGATATCTTTCACCTGTTGTAGTGTGAGACCATCCACAAAATCATTTTCTGGATGAACGATTAATGCGATTCCATCGCTACAAACGACATGAACAACAAGATCCGGATAAGATTGTTGTTCTGACGATTTGATCTCTCGACTTGCCATTCCTATATCCGCGGTCCCTTCACCAGCAGATTGAACTCCCACACTACTACCACCACCACTCACTGAAATGGTCACATCAGTATACAATTTTTCAAATTCCTCTCCCGCTAATCCTGCTATTGGTAATACCGTTGTACTTCCAATAATCGTTATTGTTCCACTGAGGCCATCAACTGTTGAATATGGTCCAGATGATTCTTTTGGTACAAATCCTTCTTCTTCGATAATTGCTTGTCCTTCATCACTATCGATAAAGTTCAAGAATTCAAGGGCAAGACCGGTTGGTTCTCCATTGGTGAACATGTTTAGATTACGTGCAACTGGATATGATCCGTCCATCACGTTGGAAACTGTTGGTTCAACTCCATCAATTTTAAGTGCTTTAACATTGTCATCAATATATCCTAGACCTACGTAGCCAATTGCTCCTTTTGTTTGAGAGACCGTTTGATGAACTGCACCGTTACTATTCTTTTCAAGCATAGTGTCCATGAAGTCTTCTTTATCCATGACATGTTCATAGAAAAACTCTCTAGTGCCAGAAGCACTGTCACGTCCAACGGCAACGATGGATAATCCATCATCATCACTTGTTTCTACACATCCGCTTAGCATAATTGCTGAAAGAGCAAGAAGCGTGAAAATCACCAGCGTCTTATTGAATATTGTCTTTTTTTCCCCGTTCATGTTTATCATTTGTCTGAGATTTTCAATTTTTGATATATAGTTTTTCTACATATACTATATTGATATAAATAGAATATATAGTTAAATAGAGTCCTATAGAAAACTTTAAAAAAAGAGGTGCAATCTAGATATCCATTCAGCGTTATTAAACTAATGCTAAGGGGGAATCAAACACGGATATACGTAAAGTCCAAATGACCGGCGGCTCATCATACATAATTACCCTTCCAAAAGACTGGGTTAAAAAACTAAACATTGGAAGAAACGACCCCATCGGTTTACTTCAACAACCAAATGGAACCTTACTTGTCACTCCAAAGATGGATAAAAATCACAATAAAAAAACAATCACATTTGAAACTGAAGAAGAGATAAATCACTCATTTCTCTTTAGAAAACTCATAGGTGCATACATTTCAGGATATAATAAAATAACCGTCGAATCAAAACCACGTATCCAACCAAAGACCCGGGCAACCATCCGTCGATTCATTCAAACGACAATTGGACAAGAAGTTGTAGAAG
Source organism: uncultured Thermoplasmatales archaeon (assembly GCA_964406955.1). Taxonomy (GTDB): domain Archaea; phylum Thermoplasmatota; class E2; order DHVEG-1; family DHVEG-1; genus EX4572-165. Next base: position 8,832 of record CAYOTP010000026.1, read on the forward strand.
AAACAGATACATCAATTACAGTAAAAGATCTGCTCAACCCCTCAGAAATGCCGTTTCATCGAACGATAAAACGAATGCATATCATCGTAAAAAGCATGTATGAAGATACAATGATTGCATTGATGGAACATGACAAAAACCTAGCTAAGGATGTTATACGAAGAGACAGTGAACTGGATAGATTACATTGGTTAATCGCTAGACAACATCGAATCATTCAACAAAATGTCAACTTTATTGAAAAAATGAAGGTCACTACAGGAACCGCAACAACAGCATATCTCATAAGTAGGATTTTAGAACGAATAGGAGATCACGTGAACCGGATCGCTGATTATGTAATATTACTTCTCAACGACGATATCACTGAAGAGATAATTAATAAACTAGAGTTTGCAAGTAAACAATCACTCAACCTTGTAAACAAAAGCATTGGATCATTTACCAAAAAAGAACTAAAAGAAGCAAATGAAACCATTGAACTATCTGAAAAGCTAGAAATCATTTGCGAAGACATCGATAAAATGGCCCTGAAACAACAAACCCCGGTAGCAATTTCGCTTGGATATATCGTTGAAAGCATTCGTAGAATCGGTGAATACGCTGAAGATATTTCTGAAACAGTAATCAATCATCTCATCGGTGAAGAAAAAAACTAACCAAATCAACAATTGACAAAGAAAAGAAAAAATTGATGTATCCATCGCTTTTTCAAGAAAACAAAAAATATATATACCACTTAAAATCAACAAGTATATGGAATGATAATGGAAAGAACACAAAAAAGAAAAGAAAAACCAAAAACTATTTCTATTGTCTTTGTACAAGAAATGTAACAAAGAAACGGGAACTGTTTTTTATTTCGCAATCATCGCACGTAACCAATCCGCAACATTTTCTGCATGATCAGCTATATCATCAACCCAGTCAGCAATTTTTAAAAGATGATACACATCCATCGGTTCAAGATCTTTTTCCATTGCATAAATTCCTTTTGTCATATCAAATTTTTTCTTATCGGCCTTATATTCGAATTCATGGACCTTATAAATAAACTTCTTTGTTTGTTCGCGTTCACGTTTCACAAAACTTGTTTCCACTAGATCCTTGATATTTTCTACTGCCCTTTCCATTGCTTTAACCGTTTTTACCACTAGTTTTGAATGTTCAATGAACGCTGGTTGAAGATTTTTTGGAATAGTAGTTCGACGCATATCTAACATATGAGCTAAATTATCTGCATGGTCAAGTATGGCATCCTGTTCACGAAGAGCCCACATAAACTTCCCTTTATCAACGGGCATAAACAATGAACTTGGTAAATGATTACGAAGATTACTTTTTATGACATCTGCCTCATGTTCAAGATCTGAAATTTTCCTAGTCAATTTTGAAAAATTTTTATATTCTCCTTGATAATATTTTATTAAACCCTCACCTAAGATATCAATACATTCACGAACCTTTGCCATATGATCCAACAATTGGGAAAAAGGTGTCTTTTTCCGATAGGTATCAATGACCGGTGCTCGAAAATGTTCTGCGTTCTCTTCTTTTTTCATATCTTACTATTCCTCCTAACTATTATAAAAATATTGTTTTAAGCACTAAAAAAAGTGCAATACTTGTCACTGCAGCCACTGGTAGCGTAACTAACCATGAAATCACGATCTTTTTGATAATGCCTAGATCAATTGCTTCTAGGCCACGCGCAAGACCAACTCCGATTACTGCACCAACAACAGTATGAGATGTTGAAATGGGAAGACCAAGCTTTGAAGCGACAAGAACCGTAGTAGCTGCACCAAAATCCACAGAAAAACCACGAGTGTTCGTTAGATTCGTAATACGATTTCCCACTGTTTTCATCACCCGTTTCCCCCAAGTCAACGTACCAAAAGCAATACCGATCCCACCAAGGGAGAGCAACCAAAAAGGAATTTGAGCTGCAGCACTCATCTCACCTTGTTGAGCCAAAGGTATTATCGCTGCAACAGGACCAATTGCATTAGCCACATCATTTGCACCATGTGCAAAGGCAACATAACATGAAGTAGTGATTTGTAATTTTCGAAAAATTCTTTCCACCGTTGCATAATCATCACTAGATCGAGCTCGAACACTTCGTAGATACAAAAGAGAGATAATGATGATTAACACACCAAAAATTCCAGAGAATACCATCACATCTTGAAATAACGTTATCCCAAGTCTGTCACTTAATGATGTCTCAAGTAGAAGGGATGAAACAATGAGAAAACCAGTTACTCCCATAATGAACGGGCCAACAACCTTTGCAGATTCCACTGGGTTATCCTTTGCAAAAATGAATCGAACGATGAGCTTAAAAACAAAAAATGCAAGGATACAACCAAATAATGGTGAAAGAACCCAACTTAATGCAACTGACCCGATTTTTCCCCAATGTATTGAGCTTATGCCACCTGCAATTAATCCAAAACCCATGAGCGCTCCGATCAAAGAATGAGTTGTGGAAATCGGCATTTCAAACCATGTGGATAATGTAACCCAAAAAGCCGCTGCAAGAAGTGCAGAGATAAAACCTAAAAGCAAAATGGTGGAATTTGGAATCATGGCGATATCGACAATATTACCCTTCACGGTCTCGACAACATGCTCACCAACAAAAACAGCTCCAATAACACTAAGTATTCCTGCGATGACTACTGCTTGTTTGAACGTGATAGCTTTAGCTCCCACAGCTGATGCCATTGAATTGGCCACATCATTTGCACCAATGCTCCATGCCATATACAATCCAATGGCGGCTGCACCCGCAATGATAGCTATCGAGTAAGAATCTACGATCTATGTTTTCCCCCTGATTGTATGGTGTAATCTTCAATAAATCTATGGGATGTATATAGTGTATATAGTTAAAAATTACGAAAAAAAACAATGACTGATTCAGAAGTATTACCAAAGAAAAAATAACAAAATTCCAACTAAAAAAGCTAACCATTATATAAAAAATATCAATAAATTATTCTAAATATGAATAGTCTTTTGTTACCGGATCAAACGCGATTTTTTCACCAGTCACATTTGCATCATATCCCGGATAACCATATATCCCCGCTGTAGCGTCAAGTACAATACTTTCCTTTCCATCAATCAAATACGTTGAAATAGTTTTATTTTTAAACAATGAATAAAATGATGGTTTTAGATATTGGTTTAGTTTGATCGTAACCGCCGCGGCTTGAACACCATCATTATTCAGAATCACTCCACCATAAGTCTTTAACGTGCAACTTTCATTAAAAGACATCTTTTGAAGCTGTTGACAATCAGAAAGCTGATGAAATGAACTTTTATTTGTAAAAGAATGGAAATCATCTATAGATGGGACAACATAAAAATCAATTGGTTGAGTTGAAGAAATATTGTATGAAAAGGTCAATGATTCAAATGAATCGGAAATATGATTTCCATCTCCCCCATAATACCAACTTGATCTGGGTTTTAACGATATCGTATCAGAAAAAAATTGATTTATTTTTTCACCATTATCACTTTCAACTTGTTTTATCAATGATTCTTCAATATATGGCCACAACAACCCTGAATCAATATCAACTGCAAGTGCATAGGCATGGGTATCCGTTAACACTAGATAACTTGGTATCCCTATGTTTTGTAATAATGAAATCAATAGAATACTTAAATCCTCACAATCTCCTCCATTTCTAGCAATGGTTTCATGTGGTGGCTGAATGATCTCTTCATCTTTGGGATCTGCAATATAGGAATAATTTTCCACAACATGCCGATAGATTGCATGTAGATAACAAGCAACATCATCATTTTGGCAATTCTTGATGATGGTTAAAGCATATTGACGTAACGATTCATCATCCACATTAATTTCTTTTAAATAGGGATTTGCACGCCAGATCACAGGATCCATGTCAAAATGGGAAATTCGTTCGAAACAACCAGTTGTTGATAATAACAAAAATAAAAGAACAAGTTTCATAACCGTTTTCATTTGCATTTTCGCCCGATGAGTCATAGTTAAGCTCACCTTACCTCCATGGATCATCATTTTGACAAAATGAAGAAAATGGTTTTGATCGATTATCAAAATGAAACACAGATTTCATCGAGATTTTCCAGAGTATCGATATGCTAAGAAAAATACAAACAATCGACATAAAGAAAATTGAAACATTTTGTAACAGGGAAAACGTATCAGCAAAAAATAATAGAAAAACACTAGTCAATACAATGATTGAACATGGGATAACAACAATGAGAACGATATGATTACTGATACCTAATGTTTTTAAGAATCTCCGATCAATCCATGGCATCATTTTTTTTAACCAATGAAGCCAAAGTATCCCTATTATACATAATAATACAAGAAAAGATAATAAAAAAACACCTGCATGTTTATATATAGAGATTGAAGAAGAAACAAAAACAAACCATACAAAAATGAAAATCAACCATGCTAAAAAAATTAAAACTGTATTTTTTAGTGGCAACCCACCTAAAAAAGATCCTGAACATTTGATTCCTCGCATCATCTCATCCATATTATGATACTACATTTATTCCTTTTATAGATTCTGTTTATCAACTGAGAATGAAAACACAAAAGGATCTAGTATCTTTATTTCCTCTTAGAAGAAGAATTGATGACTAAAGCAAGGTTAGTATTGGGCCAAGTCTTACACCAATGATTAATATGATAGTTGCACTTACTGAAATAAGCACATTGTCATCAATTGGACCGAACTTATATCGTTCAACAAATGATACAAACAACGCAGCAATGATACCTTACCAAGGAATTGAAGCAGTTGCCATACTGGCCAAAAAGTATGTTAATGACACACTAATTAGTACCAAGCTTTGATGCAACAAGGACCATAGTAGCTGCACCAAAACCCGATTGAATATTATTTATATCATGAGGATCATTAGCAAATAACGTAATTAACAGAAAAATTTATTTCTGTAAATGACATACTAATTTTTCATAGGTGGGATTGCACATGGAAAAACAAGACAATACATTGAATCAACGTGACATGGAAAAAAATGATGAGTTACATGACGATTTTTTTGAAAATAAGGATCAATCGATGATGGTTTCTAATGAATGTGACCAATCAACTTCAGTTTCATCTTCCCTTCAACAGCAGCTTGAAAGATTACAGAAGGAAAATCAATATTTGAAACAAGCAAAAGATTCATTGGAAATTGATAATGTCTGCTTGGAACAAAAAAACCAAGAACTAAAAAGTCGTATTGATGATTTTGCAACATACTATCCTAAAGCATCAATTCTTCTTGGAAAAAAACCAAACAAAAGTCTAACCAATAGTAAATTAAAAACAATACTAAGACGGGAAAAATAAAAAAAGAAACCCTTCTACTGTTGAAGGGTACAATAACCTTTTTTTTTAATGGGTTGCTTTCTGAACTTTTTGTTTATCTTCTTTATTTGATGAAGTAGAAGCAGGTTGATGACTTTGACCTTCTTGAGTTTGTGCAGCGATTAAACAACCTCTAGCAACAGAATGCAATGGGTCCTTTGCTTTTACAATCTTAGAAAGTTCAATGCCAAGTTTTGCCTGTTGCATCTTAGTTTCAAACATTTCAAAGAATCCTTTTGGAAGTGAGCTTCCACCAGCAATAGCAACGGGAAAAGCAACATTAGGGGGCGTGATATGAGCAAGTTTTTTCTTTAAATTCTCAATCACATAGGAGATCAATGCATCGTAATAGATATTTAATGCTCCTTCAGGACTGCCGACACTAACTTTATTACTTAACGAAGAGATTTTTTCCTTTGCAGCAGTTACATGTTCTTTGGTAAGACCAGTTGATTTTGCCACTTGTTCATCAATCCAATCCCCACCTCTACTGATACTAAAAGACATCAAAGGAGATGCCATATATGCCAATGTGACATTTGTCAATCCTGCACCAACGCTAATGCCAAGACCTGTGAAATTAAAATCAGCTAATTCAGAATAAATTACGGCTAATCCTTCATCTATTATTCGAGTATCATATTTCAGGCGGTTCGTAAGAGCTTCCATTGTCTTTTTATGGTATAATACATCCATGTCCACATCAATAGGGTCTGCTGGAGTCGAGATATAAAGAATCTCATTTGACCCTTTTGCATCACCAATCACTCTTTCCACGATAAGCTGCATGATCGGAATTGCTTCTTTTTCTTGAGGACTGACAATTCCATGTTTCATTGGGCGTCTAGCTTCTTTTTCAAAAATAGTAGCAAACTTAAACGCATCTTCCCCAAGAAGTCGTATTCCATCATTATCTTCTATATAGAGGACTTTTGAGGTGTCTAACATGTTCTTAGTCAGGTCGCTGGAATCTATTTTCATAAATGCATTTCTTTGTCTTTTAAAAACGATATCTTCACCATTTCTATCCGCAGAAATGATGTTCATTGTTCCTATATCTAATCCTTTTGCCAATTTGCATCACCATCCATAATTGCTAACTCCTATCACATTCTTGTTTAAAAACATTTCGAGACTAAAACTCTTTTTTTAATAACATTACCTTTTTGAAAAGAACGTATGAATAGATTTTAAAAAACTCTTTTTTTTCGAAATATCCTCCTGCAAGGTTTCAGCAAGAAGGCTAGATGCTTTATCAACACCAGTGCCACCCCATTTTTCAACGTCCCCGGGATTTAGCGTCTGTTGAAGCACCATTGTCTCATTCATATCATCTTTACATCTAATGACCGTTTCAGAATTAGATGAATTAGATACTTTAAAAGTGGGCGAATCCGAAAGATCAAATTGTAATCTCTCTGCAGCTTGTTCAAGAGATTGTTTTATGGCTTCATCAATATCTTTTTGTATCTCCTCATCAGTATATTCCTTTTTCGTTTGAAACGCTGGAGCAGGGACTGTTTCTTGATTCTTTCGAAGGATCCACAACGTAACATGACCAAAAGCATTCCCCATTAAAAGAAGAAATCCAAAAAGATAAGATAACAATATATAACTTATAGTTGGGTAAAACCAATTCGTTTCATAATTTATATAAAACAAGGTAATTGCTATCAATGAAAATACAGTTCCCGTTGAAAAGATGACGTATCCTTTTTTTGATTGCCTTAACATCAAATTGATCCCAAATGAAACAAAAACAAGACCAATACCCATATATGTGACCGTATCTGCAATAAGTTTGGCACTTGATTCATAATGTATTTGAAAAAACATAATTGAGGCGGATGCAAACGCAAGGAGAATACTTCCAGCAACAAAAAACAGCGTACCTAGATAATAAATAGTTTCTCCACGACGCGATAACCTATCATCTTCTTTATTTACAAAAGTATTAACATTTTTTCGCATCCAACATCCAGTTTAGGATATATTTTTTTAGTATAAAAGGATTTGGAGAAAAAAAAAGAAAAAAATACAGTTGTCTTTATTGTTAATTTAACAAAGGAGATAATAGAGATTTCATCTTAATCAAGTATGATTTTTTTTTAGTTAAAAACCTAAGATCTTTATCCTGTTACGTTTGGAAAGATCGCATCAAGTATGAGATTAAAGATGTCAATCATCAATCTGAAAAATACACCAAGTCCTTTCCAAATATTTCGAATCAGCTCACCTATTCCTCGAATAAGCAGTACAAGGAGTGTAATCAACCCCTGAACTGTAAGTGTTATGAGAGTTCCAATTCCGGTTAATAGGGTTTTGATGCCATTTAAAACACTCAATCCAATAGATCCCATTACTTGCACTATTGCCTTTAAAACAATAAAAATAAGGGTTAAAAACATGACAACAATATTGATGATTACGGTAACGAAATTTAATATTTTAGATTTAATATTATCTATTATTTTACCAAAAAAATCAAAAATATTGCGTAAAATTGTAACAAGAATAAGGAAGAGGATATAAAAAATCAAAAGATAAATGATGATGCCAAGGAATGGGAAAAACAATGGTTGTTCATCGCCAGGTATGGTAAGGTCTTGATCCATGGATACATCAACAATATTCAGTGAGTCTATCGATTGATCATTTGATAGAATATCTGAGATCATTTCTCTTATCTCTACGATTGAAAGAGTTTCAGGGAAATCTTCATTCTGCATGATTTCATTTGATATTGCTTCAATGTTTGCTTCCCTTATCATTGTATAGCTTATTGCAGGAATTGAAGGAACGAGTAACAATACTAGAATTGAGATAAAACACCCAATAATTATTTGTTTTTTCATCTAAATCGCAATATTTATATTATATTGATATCAATATAAAGTTTTCGGCATCTTTTTACCATTATACTAAACATTGAAGGTTTTAAGGTTTTAAATCAAATAATACCCCCTCAGTTGTATAACGATTTGTTTCTTTTGATACATGACGTTTCCTTACAAACAGTTCCCATGTTTAAACCGGTGACAACCAAACTAAAAAACTGAGTTATGTTAATTTCGATGATCTTGGGAAAAAATCAATGCTAAGGGAAGGAACCTTCAAAAAAGTATTTGTTTCATAAACCCCAAAGATGATTTTTGGAAATATCCTCCCAATATCCCAATAATTATTATTCCAGCTACAAAATGAATTTCTATAGAATGCATTGATGGAATTACTCATAAAATCATTGTTTACGATTCTATTATCAATTCCAAAATAGTCGGTTAATACGATTCCATATCCACTATTACCCTTGATGATATTATGCTGAATAACACATGAATCTCGATTTTCACCTTCTAAAACAATTCCCCCTGGCTCAACATCATGACTATATGTGATCCAATTATTGCCATTATTCTCTATACGATTATCATTAATCTCCAGACTATATTCAGTGGCATATAGACCAATATGATCATTACCTGATATTACATTTTTTTCAACAATTCCTTCACCGTTTTTTAACCAAATACCAATATTAAAATTACGGATATCATTATTATTAATTTCTGCCTCACCCGTTAAATAAAGTGCACAGTCGAATTCGGAAAAAGAACTTTTAGATGAAAATGAATTATCATGGATGATATACTCTGCCGATGCATCGGCATATACTCCATAACTATTCTCACCATCAATGGAAAAATCATTATTTGAGATATAAACGGTCCCAATTTTCATCGGAAAAAAGACACTAATCTGGTTTTGTGAAAACATGTTATCTACAATGAATAAATTAGTCGTCTCTGTTGAATAAATCCCTATACTATTCTCTGATATGATACAATCTGAAATGGTGATATAATTGGAATTAGTTATATGTATTCTACTTGCATAAGGGGATAGTGCATCATTTTTAATGGTAAAACCATTGATGATAACTCTGTTTGCAGTAATACGGATCGGGCCACGACCATTTTTCCCATCTATAACTGTAGTTTTTTTATCTTCCCCAATTAATTGAATCGTTTTCCGGATATTAATAATTTCATTATAGGTACCACTATTCACATGAACAATATCCCAATCTGAAGCAGCATCAATACCATCTTGAATGGAAGAGAAATGAGTCATATTCCAACCCAGTGTTTGATCTGAAAAATCATCATCAACATAATAACGATTCGCATTAAGATATTTTTCCCGTTGGCCCAAAACAGGCATTTCCGGATCACCAAGTAAATTCAATGTATAATACACCCAGCGGTAGGCTGGATCAACCTTCGCATAAGCTGCAAATACTTCCTTTCCATATTGATAGACCTTTCCAAGATGTTCAACATCATTAAAAAAAATGTTACGGAATTGTTCCTCAATAAATTCCCCAGAATATCTATGCGCATCGATACTGCTTGTAAATCCCCTTCTTGAATTAAACAAACATGCTGAAGCACCACCATATGGATTTAAAAGGAAAGTCTCTGCGATACTATCCTCATGATCAAAACCGCCACTATAACAAGCAACTGAAGTATGAATCGGATAAAAATTGTTTTTAAGCATAGAAAGACTCTGATATGATGTAAAGACTTGGGTTGGCCAAGAAACAAAATATTGATCTAATTCACCATTTCCAGTATGTTGTACAATTAAATTATCATCAGGGAAATGATCCATCCAAATAGAAGATGTAATGGTTTCATTTTTCTGATACAATCTTGTTATTTCATAAGAACTTGGAATCCATTGAGCACAATTTTCAGCAATAACAGTTGAATCAGGATCATTATTTCTGTTTATTCCAGATTGGTGAAGAAGAACTTTTTGCGGTTTTTCTGATGTTTCATACGTTATTACCTTATTGATAAATGTTCCAATTTCAACCTTATTTTCCACTGGAGCTCTCCCTACCGCTACTTCAGCAAAAAAATCAGCTTCATCTGAAATTGAATGTTCACTATTCTCTCCATAAATATTATCATTATCTAAATCCCACGAAGAATCTAATCCTGCGTAATAAATATCAGCAGGGATACTGGTATCGTGAAGTAGAGTGCCAGTATGGTCCACGGCTCTGCCCCATAACCCCCTATATGGAACAATATTGACATCACCTCCAAGCAATATAAAATCTGTCTCCCAATTGGTATATGCATGAATGATGCATTTCCTGATTTTTTCCGCCATATCCTTACCATAAAAATTATCATGAATAAATGAATAATTCACGGTCCTTGCTGAAAGATATTGCTCTTTATAGCGGATAAGCGAACTGAAGTGCGGCTCCAATTCATCATTTGTGATGATAATATACTTGAATTTTTCCCCAGATGAATCTGAACCTTTATTATCTAAAGTTATCTTTTCAGAATAATAATAACTCAATAAAGGATTTTCAACAATATTTGAAATATAATCTTTATCTTCACCTAGATCTCGAAATAATGTATAATCATGATTCTTTTCAATGATGTTAACAGAAAATGAAATATGTTCAGAGAAAAGAAGAGTATTATTATGTTGATCATAAATACAGGGATAGATGTTAAGTAAAAGAATCCTATATCCTTTTGCCATTCCAATACCTAATATATCAATATTACCGGAAGGCAATAAATGAGAGTTATCATTTTTGTTTTGAGCCATGATTTTTTGTTTCGAATGTATTTCATTAAATAAAATCGAGTGATTTAAAGCAATGATTTCTTTACTTCTACTGCTAATTGATATATCTTCAAAATCCGTAAATGGGGGAAGAAGAATCGAAACTGTTTTTACAGGTAAAGTGGGCTGACCCTGTATCGTATTGGTAGAAAGATTTGTTATAGCAATAGAAGAAAAGGTATTATCTGAAATATTAAAATTAGTAATTTTTGGATGATCAAATTGATAAGTAAACTGTAATAGTTCATCATACATAGTTACATCTGACGAATCATCAAACGCGTTTGTGATAAAGATAATATTACTTCCGTTAATAACTAAGAAAAAAACAACAACACAAATGAGTTTATATTTTTTAAATCTTATTTTCAATACTATCTGTCTCTCCTTTTGCAATGATGACTTTCTTATAGTTTAATTATCTAATAAAAAACATAGAACCATATTCCAATATAAATTTTTCTAAAGAAAAATCCTTTTTCGCATTAAAAATAAGCAAAATCTATCGATATTAAGAAACATCAAAGCAAAAGAGTATAGATATTATATCAAAAATTGATATAAAAAATTAAATCGCTCAAAGAAATTAAATTTTAATAACGAAAATCGGTTTTGAGGCATATTCAATACTAAAGGTTCAGACCAATCAGATTCAGCATTCACAGCATCTTTTGCTTTAACTTTTATTCCATACTCCCCATTTTCATTCCACGTGTATGCAATCGAATGAATTGTATTTGATTCAAATGGGCCTAACCACTCTGAGACTGAACCATCACCCCAACTCCATTTATAGTACACATCATCTGCATTTGGATCAATTGTTTTAGTTTCATAGACGTACTCTTTTCCCAATCTACCATTTATTCTCCCAATTGGCCTCTGAGGTGTTTTAGGTGGTAGCTGAGGAACAAAACCAGATAACTCTGATAAGGTTGCAAGGATCAATCGTGACACATTGGATGCATACCCCGGATTCATGTTTTCAAGGGTGTCTTTTGATGAATGATAATGTGGATTCATCTCATATTCGAAATAAAAAATTGCATTATAATCATGAACATAAAAAGAAGAATGATCACTTCGTCCCGAATAGCCACCTCTGATGATTTCAAGATTTATTAGATCAACATATTTTGAACTGACATTTACTGATAAATCAGTAATCCATGAAGAGGGGTCATTATCAAAAACAATAACTTTTCCTTCACTTTCTTTATTTTGAGCATATCCCATCATATCCGCGTTGAGGACAGCTATGATTTGTTCTTCATTCTCATAGGCTTCTTTTGCATAATGATAACTGCCATGAAGCCCTTGTTCCTCTCCAGAGAATGTTAAAAAACGTATGGTATGATTAAAGGAATAATTGCTCATAATCTGAGCAGAAGCAAGGACTGCTGCTGTCCCAGCACCATTATCATCTGCACCAGGGCTACCATACACACTATCGTAATGACCGCAAACAATATAGATTTCTTCACTATTTGGATCGGCGCCCGGTAATGTTGCTTCAATGTTACTGCCAAATAATGTGCTACTGGTGGACCAATTATGATATTTCACTTCTAAACCCATGTTTTCAAATTCTTGATAGATCCAACGACCTGCATTTTCACATGATTCAGACCCCGTCACTCGAGGTCCAAAAGCAGTAATGTTTTCAATAAATGAAATAATAAGATTTTTGTCAATTTGTTCAATAAGACTTGAAATATTATAATTTACAAAATGATGATTATTTTCTACCGCTGTTGGAACAAAAAAAATATTATTTTCAATTTCATCCTGGTAAAAAGATATATTTTTTATTGGAAGATCTCCAGGTTTAGGGGGGATGTTGTTTATTTCGGTATTTGAATCAAAATAATCCAAATTATCTTTTTGAAAGTCTTCAGGCTGAACGGTAAAAAAACTTCCGATTCCGATGTTTGAAGAAATAATGGGAACCAATAATAATAGTAAAATAATAACTTTACATTTCATACTCTTTTCACAACCATAATTAGGTTGTTAATCATATTAAAATTTTTTTATTTTATAGTACGTAATAAAATTTTTGAATAAATTATGACACTTTTTTTCACAACAATTAAAAATACCAAGTTATTATAACCTCTGAGAGAAAAAATTTATGGAGAAAAACGTTTTTATATTTGGTGCAGGTGCTTCAAAAGATGAAGGACTTCCCATTCAAGAAGAATTATTATTCAATTATTTTTCCCACCAGCACAATGATCAATTTAGACAGATTTTATCATCTTATTTTAAAGATTTTTTCCAAATAAATGTCAATGATGTGGATAAAAATTCTATTCCTACTTTTGAAGAGGCCCTTGGAATCATTGAGGCAGCCATAGATAATGAACAAACATTTGGTCCAAATTATCCATTAAAGGAATTGCATAAACTACGAACGGCATTGATCATGGCAATGGGTATTTCTATTGAGCATTGTTCGATAAATACCAATGATACACACCAACGATTGATGGACGTATTGTTCAGTAATTCACAGTTTAATAATGAAGAATATGGGTTCATTAGTTTTAACTATGATCTTCTTCTTGACAAATCATTAATGAATACACTTGAAAATGATATCTATGTTGATTATGGAATTGGTTTTGCTAACGAGTTCATTTATCAACATCCTTTTGAACATTGGGATACGCCAGGTGATCGAAGGATTCTATTTCTCAAACCACACGGATCATTCAACTGGTTGCATTGTCCAACTTGCAATAGTATGTATATTACTGGCGTGAAAGAAAGTAGGATTTTTTCAACTGGATATCTTCATAATGTTGAACATTGTCTTAAAGATGGAACAGAGCTATCGTATGTTATTCAGCCGCCTTCTTTATACTTCAAAACCCATCGAAATATCTATCTTCAATTAATATGGAAACATACTTACGATTTACTTGCTAACGCTGAAAAGGTTTTTTTTATAGGTTATGCTTTAAAAAATGCTGATGTCTGGATGAAATATATGTTGAAGAAAAGTCAGTTTCAAAAACCTAAGCGATATATTGTAATTAATCCTCAACCCCTACAACAGTTAAAACCAAAATTCGATCGTTTACTTGGTCCAGTATCATACGTTCAAAAGGATTTTTCAACGTTTGTAGATGATATAAGGCTATATCTATAACCGTTAAATTTTTTTAATATCACATTTAATATAATACTTTTAGAAATTTTTACTTTAGTATCTATACTTGGTTTTCTTACCTTTGATCAGTGAAATACTTTGGAAAAAATATATAAAAAAGAACCTGGTTTATTATGTAACAAGTGATTTGTCAATGAAAAAACAACTACAAACATTATTCTTTTTATTTTTCTTGATACTTATTGTTGTATCATTGATTTCAGGATGCGTGATGAAATGGGAACCATTTCAATATGAGGGAATGAACCGATCCTATGTGATTCATCTTCCTGAATCCTATGATTCGTCTCGTTCTTTTCCATTGGTCATGGTCTTTCATGGTGGAGGTGGTAATGCAAGAAATATCGAGAGGGTAACTGGTTTTTCTCAAAAAGCCGATGAAGAAGAATTTATCGTTGTTTATCCAGAAGGCTCCGGTAGATTCAATAATCGTTTATTCACTTGGAATGCAGGATTTTGTTGCGGATATGCTTTTGAAAATGATATTGATGATGTCGGATACATCAACGCCCTCATTACTTCTCTACTGGAAAACTATAGCATTGATTCAACGAAGATTTATGCAACAGGGATTTCAAATGGTGGCATACTTACGCATCTAGTTGCTGCTGAGCTTTCTGATATCTTTGCTGCTGTTGCTCCTGTTGCTGCACAAATCGGTGGACAAGCAAATATTGATGAAGAACCCTGGCAAATCCCTGAACCAGATCATTCGGTCTCTATGATGGTTTTTAATGGAATGAATGATAGCCGAGTTCCCTATGGAGGGGGGCGGCCACTGGTTAACGATACCCATGTGTATAGTTGGTTAAGTACCAATGATTCCATTTTATTTTGGGTAGAACAAAATCAATGTAATCCAATCCCAAAGCGAAACATAAGCGAATCAGGAAATATCATTATTGATATTTATCAAGGGGGAATACAGAATACTGAAGTTGTACTAGTGACCATTGTTGATGGGAATCATTCCTGGCCTGGTGGTGAAAAAGGAAGGAATCGAGGTGATGAACCCACATCAGAAATCAATGCAACTGATCTAATTTGGGATTTTTTCAAAAAACATCAAAAAAGCAACTAATCATTCAATATGGACATCAACCTCAAATACTTCGGAACTATACTTTATACGATAGATCCTGGAGGCGGATAACATGGTCTTTAAATCAGGTTCTTTATTATTCTTTTCTCCTTAATTTATAATAGATCTATAATCACTATTTTTAGTAAAAAACCCCTTATTTTCCCTTCCAACAGATAGAAAAACTTGTTTTTCTCCATATCAATACTTATTTATACGTCCTTTCTATCCTGGAATTCTCT
>CAYOTP010000027.1:0-24255 GCA_964406955.1 uncultured Thermoplasmatales archaeon
TAACTTATAAGGTTTGTGGTGCTTTCATCCCCTCCCTTTCAAAAGGGGACTTCCCACACTATAAGTTAAAAAGTGATATCTTTCCATTCAAAGTAAAGCATGGCGGCGATGATGGCTGCAAAGGTAACAATGAGCAATACTCCATTTCCAACCGGGTCGATCTCACCGAATTTCAATGCACCATACGGTTTAAAATAATACTTCAATGAAATAAGTCCTAACGCTTCATAATCTGGCATCATATGTGCAATTGAATCAAAGATGAACATTGCAACGACGATGGCCATCATGACAATGCTTGATTTCATTTTTTCGTCAAATAAAGTCGAAATAAACAATCCGATGGCTACGATTGCGAAAAAGTAAGGAAGGGAGATTAAATGTGTTAAAAAAAGATACACAAAATTTAGTTCTTCGCCAATCCCAATGGTCACAATCATTATCGTTATCATAGCTACGAAATTAATAATGAGCACCATTGGAAGAAGGCCAATGAACTTTTCAACGATAATCTGTTTTCTGGATACCGGATTTGACATGAGAATATCAATTGTTTTTGATTCAATTTCCTTAGATATCGTTGATGCTGCAAGAAAACCAATGATAAGCCCAAGGATAAGCACCCAGAAGATCTGATACATTTCAATATTGAGAAATCCAACATAGCTAGCCATGTCCTCATAACCAGGTAAAAACGCAAAAGGATCAAGAGCTCCAGATTGTTCCATATCTATCATCATTTCTTCAAACGCAGGAAACATTCCAGCATAGAGGGCAGCCATTCCTGAGAAAAGAAGGGTGAGGATAAGCGTTGGTTTCAAGTAATCTTTCACCGTTTGAATCACAATGCGGAATCTAAGGATCTCAAGTAGTCGTTTCCCGATTGTTTGATTCATCAATTATCATCTCCTTCATCGTAATAATGCATAAAGATATCTTCAAGGCTAAATTCTTGTATTTCTAGGTCAAGGATGGGATATTTAGCGATTTTTTTAATGACGTTATCAATATGCTCCTCTGTGACAAATTCGATCCAACCATTCGTTAATTTTCCATTCAGATTGGTAACTAATCGTTCAGGCGGATCCTTCATCTTCACTCGAAATTTTTTTCCTTTTTTCCCTTTCAGATCCTCAATTCGTTCAAGAGCAACCAACCGACCTGTTCTAATAATGGCAACGCGATCACAGATTTTTTCAACTTCACTAAGAATATGAGATGAAAAAAACAATGTCCGACCTTTTTTCTTTTCAGTTTCTAAAAAACGATAAAATTTTTGTTGTAACAAGGGATCCAGCCCGCTAGTAGGTTCATCCATGATGACGATCTCAGGGTCATCCATGAACGCCTGGATGATTCCCAGTTTTTGTTTCATCCCCCGTGAATACGTTTTGATCTTTCGATCCAATGGCAGCTCAAAAATATCCTGTAATTCCTTTAATAACGGTAATTCAGTATTCCGGATGGTGCTGAAATAATGTAAACATTGTCTGCCAGTTAGATGTTCGTATAATGCAAGTTCACCAGGGATATATCCTACCCTTCTTCTGATTTCCACAATGTTATCAGAAATGTTTAAACCACATACATGAGCCGTTCCATTATTTTGTTTTAAAAAACCTAGTAATGTACGGATGGTTGTTGTTTTTCCGGCCCCATTTGGGCCAAGAAACCCAAAGATTTCTCCTTTCTTCACCGTGAAAGATATATTATCTACTGCAGTAACATCCTTGTATTTTTTTGTCAGATTATTTACCTGAATCGCCTTTGTGTAAGGTGAAGATGAAGCTGTAGGTATCGATGGTCTTACTCTTTGTTTTGAGCTGTCTTCAAATTGAACATATCCTTTAAGCCCACATTGATCGCAAATAATAATCTTTTTTTCACCTGCAGATCCGGTTATTTCAACGGTTTGTTGGCATTGAGGGCATTTAACCTTTTTTTCCCTGCGGTCTGGATCCATCTGTCATCCACCTGATCTATCCTGTTTTGGTCACTAAACAATTAATTCGGCATTATAAACATTTTTGATGATCAAAGAAAAACAGGCCCAAGGTAATATCCTGTTAGTAAAATAATGGTTGCTGAAACGGTGATAAGTATGTTGTCATCGATCGGTCCGAACTCATATCGTTCAACAATGGATGCGACGATGGCTGCAAGAACCCCCCAAAAAGCAATACCGGCCATGCCTGCAAAATAATATCCCAATGGGATACAAACCATGACCATGAACACGTTTCCAATGGGATGTTTCGTACGTTTTTTAAACACTGCATTACGAACAACCCCAGTGATCCCATCGCCAAAAGCCATGAACAATGGAGGGATGATTGCAATCCACGGGGTTCCAACAATAAACCAAATTAAAAATACGGTCAACGCCCACATCAAACAAAAATTCACATCGTTTAAGTTATCTTCAGTTTGAAACCAATAAAGTATTTTTCCGGTTTTATGAGGGATATATGTAAACACAGTCAATACGACCCCAGCTAGAAGTGGCATCCATGGTGAAGCAAAAAGGAATGGAACAAGTAGAACGACTACGCCACCAGCAAACATATGTATGATTTTTCTATTGTAATAGACGGCAACGTTTTTTTCCACACCTTTTTTTCTCATTAGCTCATAAGAGAATTTCGTTCCAAGGGTTACGCCTGTCGCGTAAATACTCAAAAGAAAAAACCAAATGATTTCATTTGCGGTTATGTTTTCTAAAAGGGGCATGGCACAACAATAATAGCCAAATTTGAATTTTATTCAAATACTTTTTGATTCTTTTTTAAAAAATATTGGTTTTTTTCATTTTTTCCCATCCAAAGCCTACGTAATATTTAAATAGCTAAACTACTGTTTTATAATTGTTTTGGGTGTTGCTCAATGATACGAACAAAAGTAGTCAACGATTCGACAGATCTCATCCCGCTCATGCGTGCGTTTGACACCTCTGTTAAGAAAGAAGTTTTCAAAGAAATTCAATCAGATTGGTGTTCAATTAGCGAAATAACTGAAAAATATGGTTCGCTTGGTCAAAAAGCATTGGAACTTTTCGATCGAATGAAACTAGTTGAAACAAAATGGACGACATCTGAAAACGGAGTAAATGGAAAACCTCAGAAAACATACCGGTCATATTATTCCGCATTCAATATCAATATTTCCTGTCCGGTTAATGAGATCAGTGAAATATTTACCATAGCTTCACTGAATGATGAACAATATGCCAAATTGGAACAAGATCTTTATGATTTTGTTGGACCTAATGGAAAATTTGGTAACTCCGTTGCTGAGAAGTTCAATCTTTCAACTCTTGCATTGAAAAGTATTGTGAAGCGGTCAAACAAACTGAAATATCAAGGATTAAAATTAATCCGAATCTAGTATTTATGAGATATCGATTTTTTGAATATAATTTTTTTACTAGTTTTGATTGTTAGCCCCATAACGGTGTTTTAAAATAGTTTAAATCAAGTCGATTCCAGTCATCAAAATCGTTTTTCCCTCGGCTTCCATCTGAATAATCGACCATTTGATACATATATCCGTAATTCATCACACTTTTATAAGGTCGCCATCTCCACCAGTTCAACTGCCAAGGATATTTCCCTTCTTGATCATCACAACCAGGTGTGTTACCATGATAGATACCAAGGGTATGTCCCAACTCGTGCATATAGGCGCTTGCATAGACCACATCTCTTTGAAGCCATGGAAGTTTTGCTTTTTTCTCCATGCCCAGGGCTGAAATTTGATAAGAATCAATAACTGGTTTAACTCCGCCCCAGAACGCAAAACCTGGATATCGTTCAGCGTTATAAACCAACAATCCGTAGTGAAATACGCCGCATCTCCAATTATCCTCATCTTTATGAAGGAAATAGTTCCAATAGATGTCTCTGAAATCCGTATTTGATGTCGAATCATCAAAAGGGATCACTTCTCCGCCACCCATACATCCATCATCGAGATGAAAAACGATATTTCGTCGATTGAACGCAGTACGCAGCAATTCTTTTGATTCTTCTGGAAACTCTGTTTTTTCACCATTTGGCCCTGTTTCCATGATGTCGAGTTCTACGAATAAGTCTTTTCTAAAAGGATCTGAACCCCATTGAGATGTAAGATATTCCTCATAATTTGACAACCCATCATTATCTGGATCAAGATTCTTATGATCCTCCCATCTGAAAGGATCATATCGCCAAACATGATCATAATCCTGTTTTTGGTAATTCCATTGAAAGACATGGCCCCATTTCCATTCCCATTCGATAGGCACGCCATCGTTGTCATCATCCCTTCCTCGATCGTCAACAGTAGGATCTGTTCCAAAAACGTTTACTTCCGTCCAATATGGGATACCATCGCCATCGAAATCGTTTTGATAAATGTCAAACCAAAGTTCAACATCAAAATCTTGTTGATAGATACTACCATCATCACACCCATTCAAACGCCCATATCCACTTGGATCAGCATTAAGATAATATTCTTCAGCATAATCATCGCCCATCCAGTGACCACTTTTTAGACTATATCGAAGCTCAACATCGTAATCTTCTTTTCCACCATCCTTATATCCGCTAATATCACATTTTTGGTCCAATCCAAGATTCCAATCCCATAATTGGATTTTTATGTCAACCCATTCCTCATCGTCGGGTACATTAGCGGTCACTTTCCAATCAGGATCATAAACATAACGAGTATTTCTCCAAACGGGGCTTTTAAACATTTCCTCGTTGATCCACACTTTAAGATAAAAATCTGGGGCACTGTATTTATCAATGTATTCTCTTGTGTTTAGGTGATTATCAATTTTTTCAAGGGATCGAACCTTTAAAAGTTCAAAGGTGACCGTAAGATCTACCAAAGGATCAAGATCATTCTGATTTTCATGTGATTGAACCAAAGGTGTATAGTAGGAAGTAAAAAAAAGTGCAGTTATGCATACTGTCAAGATGGTAGCTATTGATAAACGCATATTATGTCCCCATTTTACAATGTAGTTATTAACCTGTTAATTATTATATTAAAAACACCCTTATATTATTGTTTCCACCTCCTTCTGAATTTTATTCAAAAAATGCTGACAATTGTTCAAAAATGGCATTGAAAACAAGAAAAATTTGAAGGATTACAAACGATATTTAAACACCTTCATTCATACCTTTTTGCAATATGGTCCAAGAGATAATCATTCAAGCATTCTGGCTTATCATTCCTGCTTATGTTGCCAATGCCAGTGCTGTACTTGTTGGCGGCGGTAAACCTATTGATTTTGGAAAAAAGTTCAAAGACGGAAAACGCATCCTGGGTGATGGAAAGACATGGCAGGGATTAATCGTTGGGTCATTTATTGGAATGACCGTAGGATTTGGCTTATCCATTGTTGCAAACTATGTTCAATTACTGGACATCAACTTATATCTATCTGACTTTACGGGTTTTCCTATGATGATACCAATCATCTTTTCCATTTGCTTTGGGGCATTACTTGGAGATATCGTTGAAAGTTTTTTTAAACGACGAAGAAACATTCCCCGAGGATCAGATTGGATCCCTTTTGATCAAATTGATTTCATTCTTGGAGTTTTGGTTTCAGTGTTTCTCATGAGCCTTCTTCTCCAAGGCCTTTCATTGTTACCTTACAACTGGTTTTTTGAAGAATTCAGCATATATCACATCTTAACCCTTCTATTTGCCACTCCATTCATTCATCTTCTTACAAATTTCGCTCATCAAAAAGTTTCAAATCAGAAAACAAAAAAACAAACTATATAAATCATTGGAATCTAATCTCATGAAAACGATTTTTGGTGGGAAAAAACCGTGACTGATTCATCAACTATGAATGAAGAGCTCAAAGAATGGATACAAGAAACCCATGCTAAGGTTGCTCAGGAACAAAAAGACCAGTCAAATACTCCTGAACCAACTGGATTTTGCGCTCTTTGCAGTGACAACAAAGCAAAATACATCTGCCAACGATGCAAACGAAACGTTTGCCCTTCATGTTATTTCCAACTGGTTGGCCTTTGTAAGAGCTGTGTTGAAAAAGAAACCGCTGATAAATGGCAAGGAAAAACACCTGATTGGGAAAAACTTCTTGGAGTGAAATGGGTAGATTGATTATTTTTCGTTACTTTTCTGTTCCCGTTTCAATCGTTTCCCTTCCAAGTATAATCCATACATGGAACGAGCTGTTCGCCATGAGGATGGATAAATAGGAACACCGGCGGTCTTTAAATCCCAGACCAAATCCTCATATTCCTTACCGCCAACCCATGTCCCAAGGATTGGTTTCTGATGGGTCTCATGTAACTTTCGTTCCCGAACCATTTTTAAAATAGCTCCGGTAAACTCCCTGGGTCGGGCATATCCACCATGTACTGATGCAACAATGATGCCATCAATATTGGGATCATTAAGCAATGCCTTTGTGGTCATCTCATATCGATAAAAACCTGCATCAGCAACAAGATCAACTGGATTATTTGGCTTTACTAAATCGGGAAGGATTTTATCGATCTTTTTTTCAGTTTCACTTGATAATCGTGGAACCACTAATCCATTCTCTTCACAAGCATCAGTGAGTAAAATACCAAGACCACCACCATTAGTTATGATACCTACCCGGTTACCTTTCATCGCAGGTTGACCAGACAAGGCTCTTGCCATGTCAAACAGTTCAACGATATCACGACAACGAATGCCTCCGGCTTGTTGTATCGCCGCACTATACATCTTATCACTTCCAGCCATGGATCCTGTATGAGACGCTGTCGCTCGAGCTCCTGCACTGCTTCGCCCTGCTTTTACTACAATGACGGGTTTAGCACAAGCTTTAATCGCATTCATAAATGCTCTACCATCTTTTACTGCCTCGATATATAAACCAATGACTTTTGTATCAGGGTCTTTACTAAAATACTCGATAAGATCATCATCGTCAATATCAAGCTTATTTCCAACTCCAATAATCTTAGAAACACCTACGAACTCATTATTTGCCAAATAGATCATGCCAATGCCAAGAGCGCCACTTTGACTGATCAATGAAAGTGAACCTTTTCGTGGAACACCGAAAACAAATGAAGCATCTAATCCATCTGAAGCATTTTTATAACCCATCGTATTTGGACCAAGAACCCTCATACCACTATCTTTAATAATGGAAGAAATCTCTTTTTCCAATGAATCATGCCCCACTTCACTAAATCCAGAAGAGATGATAATAGCGCTTTTCACTTTCTTCTTCACACAATCCTTCATTACCTGTGCAACGATTTTTGCTGGAACTGAAACAAGAACTAAATCCAAAGCTTTAGGGATATCCGTGACCCGCTCATAACAGGTAAGACCAAGGATCTCTTTTTCATGGGGATTAACTGGATATAGATTGCATTCATACTCTGAAATAAGAATGTTTTTCAATGCGGCGTGACCGATCTTTCTTGAATCTTTGCTTGCACCAACCACCGCGATGCTTTTTGGTTTAAAAAAAACCTCCAATTCATGTTTCATGATTACATCTCACATTATTGCCATACTTCACAAACCGGCACTCAGGTTGTTATTATGGTTCACATAACATGATTTATTACTTAAACCTCATCCTTCCTCAGATAGTAAATAGGAATTCATTCGATCGATGACCTCAGCACTAGTTTTTGCAGTTCGATAATCTTCCAAAGGATTTTTGTTCATCGTTAAAAAATGTGGACCCCATTTATAAATCGATATTATCTGCTCAGCTTGAGTTCTATCTCCAAGGATGTATACCGCTGCTGCAAATGCTTCCAATGTCGTTAATTTCAATGGTTTCCCAAAGTTAACAGGGTTTACTGCGATGACAAACGGTAATGCCCTTGAAAGATGGGTCTTTGATAATTCAAAGAATTGTCCTTCAGCGGTTTTCCAGGAGCAATCAACTGCTAAGATCCCATGTTTTCTGGCATGATCGGTATCTTCAGGTGATAAACTTTTTTTTGCAAATGGATTCAATAAAATCATTTTTGGTGGAAGTTTTCGCTGTTGAGTATAAAGAGAAGCATATCCAAATCGATGTAGTTTTTTAGCACTACATTTCTTCGGATCATCATCATTGGTATGATACACTCGTAATCTAAACATTTTATCTCTCCTTAATGATGACATCAAGTACATAATGACTTATACCAGGGGCAAAAGATTTTACATGTTGCACATTGTGCAATTGAGCGGTTCGATCAAACATGTCCGCACTATGTTTGATCAGTTCAAAAGGAACATCTGGAATGCTTTTGTTTGGAAAGGTGTCATGAAAATGAATAATGCCTTTATGATTGCGTAAACATTGAAAAGCAACAGAAAGAAACTGTTTCGTATCGTTAAAATATCCCATGATCACTCGATCAGCAACGCCTTTAGGGGCCACATTTCTATTATCTCCAAACAAGGCAGTTATCCGATCGGAGACCTTATTTAACAAGATATTTTCCTTAAGAAATGAAAATGCAGTTGGATTAATCTCACAACTATACACTTGCGTTGGATCGGAATGGACCACAATAGGTAATGAAAAATATCCAATACCTGCGAACAAATCTACGATTACTTCCCCTGAGATCACCTCATCAGCCATCCTTTTTCTTTCATCCATATTCCCCGATGAGAACATAATCTTTCCCGGATCAAGTTTAAATTGCACACCGTTCTCCTTATGAATCGTTACCGTGTCTTCATCTCCATAAATCAATGATACATCAGGTTCACGAAATGGACCAACGATTCCTCCCTTATCCTTCAAGACACTTTTACAAGATAAAACGTTAGCATATACTTTAGCTATTTCTTCTTCAAGAGATTCCAAATCCTTTTCGAATTTAACGATGAGGACATCACCAATCTTTTCCCATTTTGAGGGCAACAATACGATTTGTTCTTCTGAGAGAAGCGTTGAAAGCTGTTCGATAATCTGTTGAAATGGTGATTTTTTCATAATTATGAAATCCTTTTTAACTGATCAACCAAAATGGATAATATCATCTCTTTTTAAACATTTTATCCAGTTTTTCCTCCAACAAGTCTATGTACCAAATACCCCATTTCGGAAGTTACCCATGGAATTTTTCCCTTATAAACCAAGGACACATCAGCAAGCAATCGTTACCACGATTTCCAATGCATTTCAGAACAGATCACATCTTGTAATCGAATCTGGAACGGGAACTGGCAAGACCATCTGTGCATTATCTGCTGCTCTCGACTATGCATTATCCCATGAAAAAAAGATCATTTACATAACAAGGACCAATGCACAGCAACAACAAGTCATCAAAGAATTACGTGCCATTCGATCACATTTAAAAGACAATGATCCTAGAAAGGAAAAATTAGTTGGTGTCGGCATCCAAGGGAGAAGTAACATGTGCCCCCACGCTAAACGCGACGAAGAATTATCAAGGGGAACAAGTGAGGAACTTTCAAAGTTTTGTTCCAACGAAAAAAAGAAAACACGTAATTCACACAAAGGATGCCCTTATTATCGAAATTTTGTCAATGAAAAAGAACAACTCGATATGATGATGAAATGGATGAAAGATGAGCTACCCACCGCTGAAACATTCATTGAACATTGCGAACAAAAAACGATATGCCCCTATGAAGTAAATAAAAAAATAGTTAGAGAAGCAACGGTTGTCATCGTCCCATTCATCTATGTTTTTGACATTACCATTCGAAATATGCTTTTTGACTGGTTAGGCGTAGCAGAAGAGGATGTCTTACTCATCGTAGACGAAGCACATAATCTTCCAGATTATCTTAGAGATCTTTTTTCGACACAACTAAGCAGTTGGATGCTACGAAACTGTGGATATGAAGCAAAGGACTATGGCAATCCATCAATTGCAGATGGAGGATTTACCATCGCTTCTTTTTGTAAGACCCTGGAGGATATCATTCGGGAACTTAGAGACACCTATGTTTATTCCATTCTTGAAGATGGCATCAGAAAGGGAACATCTTCCAAAACAGACGCATTCCTTCCTAAAAACGAGTTTTTAACTGAACTTTCACAACGAGTAGGAATATCTCAGAAACAAATCCATGACATCATTGAAGACCTCATTGCTTACGGAGAAAAAATACAGGAGGCAAAACAAAAACGAAACAAACTGCCTCGATCGTATCTACATAAACTAGGTATGTTTCTTGATTTCTGGATAAATATTGCCCATGACCAATATGCTAAACTCATAGTTGATGATGCAGATGGAAAAAACCCTCGAATTGAAGCATATTGTTTGGATCCCTCTGTTGGGACGACCATCATTTCTAAGTTTCATGGTTCAATTCATATGTCTGGAACCCTTGAACCATTGGAAGAATATCGGGATTCTCTTGGACTTTCACAATCAACAACATTGATTTCGTTTCCATCTCCGTTTTCAAAGCAAAATAAACGTTTATTCTTCGTAAGTGATGTGACCACAAAGTATGCTGAACTTTCTCGCGATCCTGAAATTAAGGATAGATTATGGTATTATATCTCAACGATTTGTAATACGTTTGCTCAAAACACTATGGTGTTTTTCCCTAGCTTCAATATATTATCCATGTTCCGTCGAAATAATGATTTTTCAACGATTCAACGATCTATTTTTTTAGAAGAACAAAAAATGAGTCAATCAGCATTAATCGATCTGATCGACGATTTCAAATCCTGCGGAGATACCAAGGGAGATGGTGCAGCGTTATTTTCAGTGATGGGCGGTCGCATCAGCGAAGGAATGGATTTTCCTGCTGAACAACTTGAAATCGCAGTTATCGTTGGCATCCCCTATCCGAAGCCCACTGCACGGCAACGTGGTCTGCAACAATATTATGATATGAAATTCCGGAAGGGATGGGCATATACCGTTGAAGCACCAGCAGCACGAAAGATGTTGCAATCCATCGGCCGGTTGATCAGAGATGAAACTGATCGCGGAGTTGCTGTGATTCTAGATCGGCGTGCAGCTCGATTTAAAAAATATTTAAGGGATTTAACACTCACTGATGATTTGATCCTTGAGATGGAAAAATTCTTTTCGAATTAAAAAATAATCAAAGAGTAACTTTGGTTGTTCATATTTTTTGGTTCACTCATCAATAAAATTGGGGATACCGTCAACAATAGGATAGATTTTATTACAGTCCAAACACTTCAACGAACCGGTGATGATTTCATCTTCTTTTATCTTATTTGATGATAGTTCAAGTGAAGATTTACAATACGGGCAACATATGATGCTTAAGAGTTCTTTTTTCATAGGACATCTTCAACTGATTTACTTGACTTTTCTTCAACATCTATATACACTGCTTTTCTGCCATTGATATCAGGATCATACATAAATGCCCAATTCTCATCTAAATCTATTTGTTTTTCTTCGATTTTTTGAAGGAAGTTTTTCACCTGTGAATCCATTAGGTCCGCCTGGAATAATGCAGCTGCCTCAGCAAAAGCAGGAAGCTTTGGAGCACCATATTCAAGTCGACCATGATGGCTGAGGATCATGTGGCATAGTTTCATCTCCAAAGTTTCATCGAATGAAATATCTTTTTTTCGAAGGTTTGAAATATTTTCACGGATCCACCGATCTCCAATGACGATATGGCCAATAAAATTTCCGATATCTGTCCGTCCGATGGTGGTAGTCGTTTTATAACTTTTCAACTTACCGACATCATGTAAGATCGCACCAGTGATCAATAGATCACGATTAAGATTCGAATAATATTCAGAGATAGTATAACAGAGTTTCACCACACCCAACGAATGTTGCAGGTTCCCTCCAATAAGATTATGATGATGGGACATGGCTGAAGGACTATGGATATATGCTTGTACAAAAGATTCATCATCGAAGAACTCTTTAAGTAATGCATTGAGCTGAGGATTGGAAATAGCCTCAATATAAGTCTGCAAACTATCATACAATCTAGAGATTTCATCTTCAGATAACGCAGGTACAAAATCACCGGCATCATATTCTTGATCATTGCATCTTCTGAGACCACCGGTTTTTTCATTAATTGAAATTTGAAGTTTATCGTTATACCGCTCAACAGAACCATGCCTAATTTGAATAACGTCCCCAGTTGAAAAACTTTCAAAGAGTCTTTTCACCCGTTCCTTGTTATCTCCACCCCAAAACTTAACATTGATTTCCCCTGTTTTATCTGTGAGAATAACATCAAAAAACGTTCCTTTCCGATAGCCCCTAGGAGCGTTTTTTCTTTTTACCGAAAACAAGTCATTAATCGTTTCTCCCTCTTTGAGCTCTCCGATAAATTGAATCTTTTTTCGTTTCTTTCCATTTGTTTTAATGGTTGCTTGCTCATCAGCTTGTTTTTCATAATGAAATAAATCCGTCATGTAGCTTTTAACTCCCCATAATCCGAGAAAGGATATCGGTTTTAACAAAGAAACAATACCGTTAAAGTTTATACGTTTTTCCTTCCTCAACCATGATTGTTTCTACATTCAATGATTGAAATTGATGAGGATGCTCGGTATGGATGGGAAAGACTTTTTTCGGTTTGATTTGAGTTAACATCGTTTTTAGGTCTTCACCATTGATATGGCCGGAACAATGGGATTGAACTAGTGATAAATTGAAATGATCAAGCCAGTTTTTCATTCGATCATATGAAATCTCCATTTCCTCATTGAATGGTTCTGAAAGAGAATGAACATATGTTCCATGATAGGGTTTGAGGTCAACCATAGTATTAAAATACCAATAATTCAAAATGACCATATATTTCGAGGGATGCTTCCGTACTTCTTCAGCGGTGATAATATTTGGATAATCTAATCTTTTTTTAATGAATTTATCACGATAATCCTCTTTAAAATCATACGTTCCAGTGTTTCGTTTAGGTAACAGGATCTTGATCTGATCATTGGTACTATTTGGAGTTTTTAATTCTTTATCTTGATGATATTGCTCAAGAAAGCATGCATGTTTGAAACTGATGACAAGTTTTTTATCAAGTTCTTTAGCAATCTTAAAGAATGTGGTGAACCGGTCAACATCCTTAAAATTAAAATCAACAATGGAAATATCCTTATTGTGCACTAATGCATTTTTTGCTTTTTGATATACGGTCTGTTCAGATATATTTGTTCTTTTCTCCTCGATTCGAGTGCCCTCAGAAATGACTGCAAGGGGTTTTGCTTGTATCGCCTCATTTATAAACTCAACGGTCTGTTCATTTCGCAATCCATGCATTCGTAGATCGCCAGTATAGACAAGTGAACCTTCCGATGTATAGATGATGAATCCGTAAGCACCTGGAACACTATGATCAACATGTACCGGGCAGATTTCAAGGGAATCGATATGTATTTTATCTTTTGATCTAAACAAATGAAAAGAACGTTTCACCGCAGGTTTCTTATAATCCCTTCGATACAATGGCCGTTCTTTGAAATCAAGAACTTCCGATTCAATTGATCGCTGGGATTGCTCATCGACTGCATCAAGAATACGTTTTGTTATGTGACTACAATATACTGGTATATCCTGATGAAGAAAGGAGACATAATTTGCATGATCCGCATGGGCATGTGATAAGAGCACTGCTTGAACAACAGGATCTTCACGATTTCTTTTTTGATGAGTGAGCAAGTCTTCACGGTATATCCCAGGTAAATCAGGGATTAATCCTAATTCTAAAAAATCCCCGATACCATTAGATGTACGAGGGGTGAGGAATTCTTCGAAGAATAGACCTCTTTTTCCAAAGCTCATGCCAAAATCTAAAAAAATCTTAGTATCCCCATCCTCCAAAAGGATTTTATTTCCACCTATTTCTGAAACACCACCGTAAAATGAAAGTGAGACCATGTTTATTTCACCCAAAAAGACACAGTTTCGATCAATGAAACTGATCTTTATTCATATTGGAAAATGTAGAATCGATTACATAAAGATTCGTACAAAAAAAATTAAAAGTAAAACAAAAAAAAGAAATTCGTCATACTGAAAAGCATTCAATTTTTTTGTTTCGAGTTATCACATTGATGTGCAAGAAACCGTGCCCGCTGTCCTACGACGAATAGTTTTGCGATAAATGTTATTTCTTGGGCTTCTTCCTTACTTGAGATTTGGCCGACGATAATCATAGATAGTTCACAAGAACACTTGTTCATTTCTTAGTTATAAGCACTTGTGGTACAACCCTTTCCCAAAACCCAATCAAAAAAGGAGGATCTAGGAAAATATTATAAGCAACTAACTGTGTCTTTTTTTGGATTTGGAAAAAATATGGAAATTCAAGCATGTCCACGATGTGGAAGCAGAAAAATATTTCAAGGAACCATAGGAGATGGTGTGCTCACAGGATATACCAATCGACAGGTTTGTAGAAATTGTGGTTTTCAAG
Source organism: uncultured Thermoplasmatales archaeon (assembly GCA_964406955.1). Taxonomy (GTDB): domain Archaea; phylum Thermoplasmatota; class E2; order DHVEG-1; family DHVEG-1; genus EX4572-165. The sequence goes on from CAYOTP010000027.1 coordinate 14,425, forward strand.
GAATGCCTATCATCTTTAACACAGAACAGGATTATGTACATTTTCTAGAAAGCATTGGAGAAAAACAACAGACACTTTCAAAAGAAAAACAGGGGTTAAAAAAAACAAATGAAAATTCATATAAGCGACCCCCAGGTCTCTATCTTCTTTCAGCATTTTTAGTATCTGAAACAATCATTGCATTTTTTATTTTTGCCAATTATCCAACACTTATCCAGTTTACTAATGTACCCGGCGTTTTATACTTAACAATGTTTATGTTAACCGGAATCATCCTTCCGATAGGATTTCTTTCAGGGTCCTCTTGGTCATATACGGCGGCAGGAATATTATTTATTTTCACCATCCCAATTAATCTTCCTTGCTTATATTATATCACACGGCCTCACGTCAAGAGATTTTTATTAAAAAAAGACAAGACGAATACTCAGCGAAATTAATAAAACCCCCCTCTCCATTATCCTGGTGCAAGGTGTCAACATGGATAATGTGAATATAGCTGACATACTTGCTAGATATGATACGTCTGATTTAACGATTGCAACTGTTTGTTCCCATTCCAGTTTACAATTGTTTCATGGCGCAAGACAGGAAGGCTTCCGTACATTGGGAATTGCTGTTGGTGATGAACGAAGGCGTTTTTATGATGCATTTCCCAAAGCAAAACCAGATAGCTTTTTGATGGTAGATAACTATAAAGATATTTTAAAACTCACCGATGAACTACAAGATCAAAATGCTATTGTGATCCCACATGGCTCTTTTGTTGAATATTTGGGGGCGGATCAGTTCTTATCACTTTCTTTACCCACCTTTGGTAATCGTAATGTATTGATGTGGGAATCTGATCGGAATAAGGAAAGAGACTGGTTGGAATCCGCAGGACTGACCATGCCTGAAGAGATCAAAAACCCAAAAAATATAGAAAAACCAGTCATAGTCAAATATCATGGAGCGAAAGGAGGGAAAGGATTCTTCATCGCAAAAACCTATGAAGAATTCCAACGACGCATACAACCAGGCATTCCATATGTTATTCAGGAATTTGTTATGGGAACCCGGTATTATCTTCATTATTTCTACTCTCCGATCAAAAACGATGCGTATAATCTGAGAAAAGGAACCCTGCAATTATTGTCAATGGATAGACGTGATGAAACGACCATTGATGAGGTTCAACGACTGGGAAGCATAGCAGAATTAGAAGAAATTGGTATACATCCAACGTTTGTGGTAACGGGAAATATTCCTATAGTAATAAGGGAATCATTATTGCCAAAAGTATTTAAAATGGGTCAGCAAGTCGTGGAGAGATCATTGGAGCTCTTCGGTGGAATTATTGGATCGTTTTGTTTAGAAACAGTGGTCACAGAGCAGCTTGAGTTCAAAGTATTTGAGATCAGTGCTCGTATCGTTGCAGGAACGAATCCATATGTGAACGGATCACCTTATTCAGAGTTTATCGAACCTGGATTATCTACAGGAAAACGGATTGCTCAAGAAATAAAATATGCAGTAAAACATGATAAGCTAGGTGAGATTCTGTCCTAACGGAGACCGCTTTAATATCATCTACTTCCATAAAGAGAAATATGAAAAACCGGTTTTTCACCGGCCCAATGCTTTATCCAATGTCGCCATGATGGCCATTTGTGCCCACATACGATTTTCTGCTTCATCAAAGATCACTGATTGTGGACCATGGGCAACTTCTTTAGTCACTTCATAATCATAATATGCAGGTAAACAATGTAAAAAGATGGCATCGGGGTGTGCCTGATCCATCAGATTTTGAGTAACGGTATATTGCTTGAAATCAGATAGACGTTGTTGTTTTTCAGTTTCATCACCCATAGAAACCCAAGTATCCGTAGCTATAACATCAGCATTCACACCTGCATTTTTAACATCATCGGTGATTTCAACCGTGACATCATGTTTTTTCGCTTCAGTTACGTAATACTCCTCTGGCCAGTATTTCTTTGGAGAAACGATTTTAATGTTCATCCCTGCAAGTGCACATCCCAACAGATAGGAGTTTGCCATGTTATTTTTTCCATCGCCAAGATACACGAAATTCAGTCCTTTCAATTCTTTTTTATGTTCCATAATGGTCATAAGATCAGTAATGACCTGGCAAGGATGCTCCTTATCATCCAGACCACTGATCACTGGAACGGTTGCATGCTTTGCCAGTTCCTTCATTGCTTCATTGCTCATCGCTCGATACATGATCAGATCGACATATCGGGAAAGTACAATAGCAGTATCTTCAATGGTCTCCCCTCGACCAAGTTGGATGTCATTTGCTGAAAGAAACAACGCATGTCCACCAAGTTTTTCCATGCCCACTTCAAAGGAAACCCGAGTTCGGGTACTGGATTTTTCAAAGATCATTGCCAATGTTTTCCCCAAGAGAAGTGCGGTATCTTTTCCGCTTTTTGATTTCTTTTTTAGATCAATACCAAGGTCAATAATGTCCAGTAGATCATCTTGCACATCTACCATTGAAATCAGATCTCGTTTCATCAGCCAACTTGAATAAATACCTCTCCTTTAAAGGTATCGTTTTTCCACCAAACGATTTTTTAGCGATAACTTCATACGGAAAGATGGTTGGCATGGGCGTAAAACTGGGTTCATTATTTCCATCAGAGACAATTTCATTAAAAGACCTTCATGATAGAATCATTGTTATCGATGCATATAACGTGCTTCATCAGTTCCTAGCAACTATTCGACAACGAGATGGCACTGCATTAAAAAACGCTGAAGGTAAAATCACTTCACATCTTTCGGGCTTATTTTTCAGATCTGCTAATCTGATCAATCATAAGATAAGACCCGTATATGTTTTCGATGGAAAACCTCATCCTTTGAAACAACAAACCATTGATGATCGGAATAGAAGACGCCTTCAAGCAGAAGAGGATTGGAAGGAAGCACTAAAAAAAGGCGATACGGAAAAAGCCAGGGTGAAAGCACAGCAAACAAGCCGGGTAACAGATGAAATTGTTCTACAAAGTAAAACACTTCTTGATCTGCTCAATATTCCTTACGTTCAAGCTCCTGAAGAAGGGGAGGCCCAAGCTAGTTACATGGTTAAAGAAGGTGATGCTTATGCAGCAGGATCTCAGGATTTTGATTGTTTACTGATAGGATCGCCAGTACTGATCCGTAATCTTACCAGTTCATCAAAAAGAAAACTTCCTGGAAAGAAAGCATATACTCCGATCCATCCTGAACGGATCTATCTGAACCAGGCTCTTGATCGTCTTGGCATTTCTCGGAAGCAACTGGTTGATATGGCCATTCTCATGGGAACAGATTTTAATGAAGGAATAAAAGGTATAGGGCCAAAAAAAAGCTTGGATCTTATTAAGAAGAATGGAAACATCGAAAACGTCTTATCTACGATTGGAAGTGACACTGCACCAACCTTTCAAGAGATCAAACAGATCCGATCATTGTTTTCAGATCCCTTGGTCACCGACGAGTATGAATTACATTGGTCAACACCGGATGACGGGGAAGTGATACGCTTTCTTTGCGATTCATTTCAATTCAGTAAAAGTAGAGTTGAATCCATGTTGAAAAAATTCGAACCTATCCAGGAGATGAAGAAACAAAAAACCCTTTTCTAATGGTAGTTACAATCCTTTTATTTTTTTTCCAATTGTTAATTCCGTTGTATCCTTATTTTTCATAAATACTACTGCTCCTGAAGTTCCTTTGAGCGTATAGGTGTTTTCTTGACAGAGGATCATTGCCCCTTCTCGAAGTCCAATGACGGGATAATCGTTGAAAACGAAAAATTCTTGTATTCGTTTTTCACGGGTTTCACCCATATGCTTTGATGAAGGGTCTGGATCGATATAATGGGGATTGATGTTGAATGGGACACATCCCAGGGCAGTGAAGGATGGAGGATACATGATCGGCATGTCGTTGGTCGTTTGGATTGTTTGACAGGCCACGTTTGATCCTGCACTTGTTCCAATGTAAGGCATACCGTTGGCAACTGCTTCTTTCAATGGTTGAATGATGTCATGTTCATAAAGCATCGTTAACAGTACAAACGTGTTGCCGCCACCAATGAACACTGCGTCGTGGTCCTTAATTGCTTGAACTTTATCGTCAAACTTGTGAATACCATGTAATTTTTTTCCCATTTTTTCAAATCTTTTTCCAGCGGTTTCAGTATACTCATTATGGGAAATCCCTCCTGGGCGAGCAAAAGGAACAAAAAGTACGTTTGATTTATCATTTAGGAATGAATCGATTTCCTCTGCGCAATGATCAAGATATCCGCTGCCGTGTAACGTTGAGTTACTTATAAGTAATAATGAGGATTTGTTCATGAACATGGTGAATAGCTTGATATTAAAAGATTTTACGTTTTTTAGTGTAAATGGCTACTCGACCGATCCACATATCCCACTTTTTACCCAATTCAAACTAAAATTATATTAACATTAATCTATATATTCATATAGTTAATAATTTATATTATGAATCCCTAGTGAATTGGAGAAGATATTATGAAAAACAAAAGCATTTCAAAAAAAATACTTATCATCCTTTTTCTCAGCAGCCTACTAATACCAATGGCCATTTCAACAGAAACTACTGTTCCCTCTGAAAAAATGTTTTCAATCAATGCGACCAATTCTTCATCACAATCTCAATCAGGACCCATTGATATCAGTATCAGTGAGGCATGGGATCTACTTTCTGATACATCAAATGGAATACAATTACCAATTGATGTAAGAACCGACGGAGAATGGCTCTCCCAACGGATTGATACACCATTTCCAGAATTCCCAAGGCATTTCACAAGTGGAAAAATTTCCAATCAAGAAACCTTTCAGGAATTTCTAAATCTCTATGATGGAAATGATATCATTGTTTATTGCAAATCAGGAGGTCGAAGTGCATCGTCTGCAAATGTTATTACAAGCAGAGGATTCAACGGAACCGTGTATAATATGCTAGGAGGAATCAATGCTTGGAAGAATCAAGGTCTACCTGTGAAAGATGGGAACACAAAACCCAACATTCCAACAGTACCTGATGCACCATCAGTTTGTCTTGTTGACACATCGATTGAATTTTCTACAGGAGCAACAGATCCAGATGACGATCCAGTTAGATACGGCTGGGATTTCAATGATGATGGCACCATCGATCAATGGACGGATTATGCACCATCATCAATAGAGATAAGCATCGAACATAGTTATACAATGACGGGTACATATCATATATCTGTTATCGCTCAAGATAATGTTGGGGACACATCGGAACTTTCAGAAAAAATCACCATCCAGGTTAATGAAAACACGCCACCATCAATCCCAAATATAACTGGACCAAGTCAAGGCAGCGCCAAAACCTCATATGAATACACCATCGTTTCAACAGATCCCGAAGATGACGAGATCTCATACTATATTGATTGGGGGGATGGAACCACAACCGGGTGGACACGATTACGACCATCTGATGACCCGTTAGTTGTACCCCATTCATGGGAGGAAAAAAACACCTTTACTGTCAAGGCAAAGGCTAGAGATATTCACGAAGCTGAAAGCGGCTGGGCAACTCTTGAAGTAACTATGCCTAGAACGTATAGATTTCCTGGATTGATGCGATTATTTGATCAACATCCATTCCTTCAACAGATTCTATCATCCTTTCTTTAAAGAAAGTTGATGCGGATACCGGGATTTGAACCCGGGTAAGTGGCTTGGGAAGCCACTATCATAACCACTAGATCATATCCGCAAGTTATAGCGTAGTGATGAGGAATAACCTATTTAAACACCATATGATGATTTATCAATCTAGGTTAAATAGTTCAGTTAAAAGATTGCGGAGTTCCTTTGGGATAAATGCAACCTTGTAATTTCTCTCATTAAATCTCATTTTGCCAACGAACAATAATGCTTTTTGCCTTAACTCCCCAATAGGCGATTCAGCCGGTTCTTCATTCCAGAAGAAGCTAAATGTATCATCATATTTTTTTAACTTTCCGTATTTGACAATACCATTATTTTCCATACAATATTGTACTATTTCCTTTGCTTCATCTGATAATTGCTCAACAATTGATGGTAAGTCAGAGAGGAGTTTTCTTTCAATATCCTTGATTTTTTCTTTCTTAAGATTTTGGTTAACATGATAATACTCACTCATCCAATCAATCCAATTTGCAGGAAATTTTTTCATTACAGATTGAAAAGTTGAAGATTTTCTCAATTGAATTTCCTCAAATCTTTTTATTTGATCATCTTCAAATGCATGCATAAGAACGCCAGGATCCAAGATCAACGGAGAAGTTTTCATTAAAAAAACACCTGTAGTTCGATAATATTTTCCGAAAGGATATATCCGACCGACAATAAGCATGTTAGGTGAAAGTCGTTTGCTATCTTTATCTCTTTTAACGGTATAGATACTTCCATCACGGGTATCTTTTATCTTTACAATCTGCTTTTTAACGGAGAGCACCACAAACTCGGACCGGATCATGTTTCGCATTGTTTGAATGTTTTTTTTCATTTCAGGAGTAATTTCATTTGATTCTTCTGCAAATTCTTCAGCGATGGTCATCCCTGTTTCAGGAAGTGGTTTTTCATAAAATAACCAGCTAAGGTAGTTATTACCCCAAGATTCATCAGGTAGATCCCAATCCTTCTCTGGAAATTCATCGACATATTTGTTGAATAATTCTTCTGCTCTATGACTGTATTTTTCTGTTGCATAATCAAAAATAGCTTGGTGAATATTATTCATATCTATCATGGGACTTCCTCAAATATTATTTTTAATTGGCGAATCAATTGGACTCTAGAGTAGGATCACTGGTCAATAATCTAACCTACTTGATTACCACTTATGCCTCAAGCACCCTTTAAATAATTTATAGCAACCGTATCAATAAAGATATTGTAAAAAGGGTTTTTATGTTTTTTCTCTCAGTGAACTATCCTTTCAAAACACAATAGATATCTGATGTTTTGTGAAAGATGCTTTTTTCTTCATGCACCGTTCTATCCACACAAAAAGTTAAATAATATAATAAAGATTTAAATAATCTTATAAAAGGGGAATAGCAATGAAGAAACTACTATCTTTATGTATTATTTTTTGTTTCGTCCTTGGGGGCTTAGGAGCAGCTGCATTACATCAACCCAAACCAGTCGACTATGAACGACTGGATATAACAATGCCGATGATCGAAAGTCAATTAACCATTACTGAAAGGGATAACGACTATATCCGAGTCTCCTTTGATGGACACGATCAATATCATCTAAATCCTGGAAAACCGATTCTACCAAAAACTGTTGAAACAATTGAACTTCCATTTGGAGTAAGAAATATTGAAGTTCATGTAACACCAGTTCAAACAACAACACAGCATGTTGAAAAACAAATTCAGCCATCTCCTTCACCATTACCTTTATCATCTTTTGATGAGTACCAAGCACCAGCTAGAAAGGATGTTGAATTATATCAAAGTAATACTCCCTATCCTTCACAATGGTATAGTACAGATGTTGCTGTTGGTGTCAATGATCATTTCGAACATGTCACCTTTGTTAATGTCCATCTGTATCCAGTTCGTTACACGCCAACTGAGAATCAATTAACCATTGTCGAGCAAGCAGAAATCAGTATTTCATACTCTCTTCCAAAAACAAATCCATTCTTTAGTGAACCGACATTTGATATGGTCATTATCGCTCCTGAGATATTTTCGGATGCATTGCAACCTCTTATAGAGCATAAGAATAGATATGATGTAAAAACGTTTTTGAAAACCACTGAGGACATCTATGTTGAATTCGATGGTGTTGATGAGGCAGAACAGATCAAATATTTTATAAAATATGCTCTTGAAGAATTTAACATCAAATATGTGTTACTAACCGGAGGATTGAGATCAACGATTTATGCAAAACCCCGGGATGATATGAACATAGGTGCTACCGGATGGCATGTCCCTGTTCGTTATTCGAATTTAAGAGTAGGTGGTGACCCTGGATATATATCAGATTTATATTATGCAGACGTATACAAACAAGGTGGCGAGTTTGAAACTTGGGATTATAATGGAAATGGGATTTTTGCTGAGTGGCCTGATGATTACCCTCCTTCCCGAGATATCTTAGATCTTTATCCAGATGTTGCGGTGGGAAGGTTAGCTTGTTCTGATGCACAAGAGCTCAGTGATGTCGTCAACAAAATCATCACCTATGAAACGACGACGTACGGATCGGATTGGTTTAAGAAGATGATTGTAATCTCTGGAGATGGATTCCTTGATCAATTCGATTTAGATATTCAATGGGATACTACTGATGTGCCTGATGGAGAGTATACAATCTGTGCACAAAGCCATAATCCTGAAGGAGAATATGGACCAATTGATGAAATACCAATCACTGTTGACAAATCAAAAACATCTGAAATTACGTTTAATCATGATGATCATTTAAATCCTGCAATAAAAGATGAAGATGATAATTTTAAGTACCCTGCTCCACCAATAGCAGAAATTGTTTCAGTTTCACCTGGCAATATATTGGGAAGTACTAATGTCACGTATGAACCAAGTGAACGTGAAGCATATTGCAACACTTTGTACTGGTGGGCAAATGTTTCCTATATAGATGAAATACTTACCATTCGTGGTAAAAGCTACGATCCGAAACCATATGGGAACAGTACAAATATGCATGTATGGGTAGAAGACAGTTCAGGTGAGCACGTGTTTTCAACATGGAGAAACAATACTCCCACATATTATGAGGGGGAATGGGTGACCGGTGAAGAATCATTGAATGGCCGCGGAGGTGCATTACATTACATGCCTGAGGAATTCGATCGAGAAATCATTTGGACCTCCAATGGAGCATTCACCGGTCCAAAAGACGTTATTGAATCATTCAGCAAAGGAAGTGGATTTGCCTTTTTTTCAGGGCATGGCAGCCCTGGAACATGGAGCGATCAACATCCAGGTATCCCAGGTAACCGTCAACATAGCTCAGTAACTGGACTATCTGTATCCAATCTTATCTCCATACCACCATTTGTTTCAGGGTCACCATTATGGCCGATGAAAGAATTACAAAATACCAACAAATGGCCAATCACCGTAGTGGGAGGTTGTCACAACAGCCAGTTCAATGTAAGTCTTATTCCGTCCCTTGTTAATTATTATACCATGATCCTTGGAAGAAATAATTATATGTGGACGTATCTTCAAGCAGTACCTCAATGCTGGAGTTGGTATCTTGTTCAACTTCCTGAAACAGGATCTATTGCCACTATTGGAAATACTGGTCTGGGTTGGGGATGGGAAGGAGAGTTTTGTACCGTTGGCGCCGGTGATGGATGGATAACATCTGAATTCTTTAGACAATACGGTGATAATTATGGTGATGAGAACTTTGAAACCCTCGGTCAAGTATTCGTGCAAACCCAAACTAATTATGTAAATACGTTTAAGGATTTCACCCTCCCTGAATCATGGTGGTTTCCTGATATGGGTTGGGATTCAATTGACCAACAAGCAATAGAACAATGGGTTCTGCTAGGTGATCCTAGCCTAAAAATCGGTGGATATCAATAAAAAATCTATCTTTTTTCTTTATACCCACTGCAATGACGAGGACAAGTAGCTTCAACCAGTGTTTATATATTAACGTTTTTTTATTTTGTTTCATCTAATCACCTCAAGGAGACCCCTTCGGAGGGGTGGTAAGGAATTGAGGAAATCTTCCGTTCTTCTGTCTTTTCTTTTTCCAAGTCTAACAA
>CAYOTP010000028.1:0-22220 GCA_964406955.1 uncultured Thermoplasmatales archaeon
TCTACGGGTTATGGGCCCGTCGGGATCTCCTGGCTACCCCACCCCGCTAAGATGAGAAATATTTGTTTAATAAGATATACTTATTTATTCAGAGAGCCTAAATGGAACTTCATATACTTAAATGTGATACATCGGTAAACCCATCAATTTAGAACTAATTTATAAAGCAGACATATTCTTTTGAATATGCGACCAATTGAATTTCTAATATTAGTTCAATCAACAGGATGCATTAAAGGATAAGGATCCACTCTATCTGCTTTTATTGTATATGGTGTATCACCTATACCATCATTATCCTCATCAATGCCAGTATAATCATCCCAATAATTCCCCTGATTCGTTTTATCATTGAACCATGTGTTACCACTCACCTGATCATCAGCAGACCACACACTATTGTTTACAAAATTATTATGATACCCCACATTATTAGTTGCACCGCAGCAGTAATACATACCTCGCCTATTATTGGAAAAATCATTTTTTTCGATGTGATTAAATCGGGATCCTTTAATTCGCATCCCATATGAATTATCTTCAAATACATTGTTTTTAACAATATTATGATCCGATCTTGATGAAATATAGATTGCATACATCGAATTAGAAACAAGAGTATTATTATGAAAAGAATTGTAATTTACACTTGCAGAATTTATACCAATATATGAATTTTTTATGATATTATGGCTAATCTCATTGTTCGATGTTTTAACATCAATTGCTGGAACGTTTGATCCACTATTTTGAATGGTAAAACCCGTGATAGTACAAAACTCTTCATCAGTGATAGTGATTACACGCCCGTTATTTTTTCCATCGATAATCGTTGTCTCCATATCTTCGCCCATTAAATTAATGGTTTTGTTAATAGTCAATCGTTCATCATATACTCCAGAAAAGACAAAAATCGTTTGGCCTTCAGTTGCTGCATCAATTGCATCTTGAATGGATGAAAATTCTCGTTCACCACTGCTACAGACATATATTCCATCTGGAATGCCATTATCCGAGGATTGATCGGAGGAATCCGTGATACAGCCAGATAATAAAAAGATTGCAAATAAAAAAATCAGTGTGATGATTACCGTTTCTCGTTTCATATTGATACCTCTCAGGAATGGTGCTAACATTCAATGATTGCTTGCTTTTTTTAGAAGTAATACAAATTGAAACTTTTTATTATTTTCTATTGTTAACTTGACGTGTAACTGTGTAACTTTACAAAAAAGAAATAATTTCATCTCTTTAACCTAACATTAAAAAGTGTCTATTGATGATGGAGCACATTAAAGTTAATAAAGAAAATATTTATTTTAAAATAAAAAAGATCTTAGGAAAGAGAGATTTTATATCCTTGATTATGCGAACTCATTTTCCTCATGACAATATCTAATACTCCATTTGTAAATGTTGCTTTCGTGGAGCAAGGATCAACATCGACAGGTAAATCAATCATTCGATGTAATCGATGATGTCTATTATTTACCGTTATATCTATATAATCTCTGGTCACATGAAGATCAATATCGTTCTTTTTAGCTTGTGGTAAGGAAATGGTAACCATCACTAAATTTTTACTTGTAAAGAATTCTGGATTTGTATTCTCCATAGAGCTTTCAAAGAGTCCATCATCTATTAAAAACGAATTCTTTTCGAATTGATCGGAGAAAACATCACGATCCTCAAAAGAGGGTTTATAAAAAGAAGTTTCATCCTCGTCATCAGATAACACCTCATAAACGATATCCTCTACAAGGTCTTTGAACTCATCACTTTTAAAAAAATGATGCATACGATCAAAAATATGATCCAAATCCACATCAGATAATTTGTCAATTGAATTGGATTTTTCCTTGTCTTCATCATCTGAAGGATGCATAGTTTACCCCCATGTATTTCATTTTATCATTTCCTTCAATGCAGTTAGTTGTTTAAAGAGTTTATCCTTGTTCATTATAATTCATTATCCAATTCCTTGAGAAGTCTTTTTGCTTTTCTATTTAGTTTAGACGGCGTCTCAATGTGAATTTCCACATATAAATCTCCAAAACGAGATGAATGCACAATAGGCATTCCTTTTTGTTTTAAACGTAGAATAGTTCCATGTTGTGTGCCTTCAGGTATTTTTAGAGTAACAGATTCACCTGTTATCGTTTCAATATCCTTTTTTGTTCCCAATGCCGCTTCGGGAAATGAAACGGTTTGAGTCATATATAAATCTGCATTTCTCCTTTTAAACCGATCATGAGCCCGGACGTGAATAACCACATATAAATCACCTGTTCCCCCAGAACCTGATTCACCTTCACCTGCCAATCGAAGTTGTGAACCTTCATTAACCCCCCCAGGGATATTAAGAGTAATCTCTCTAGTCACCTGGATTTGCCCAAGTCCACGACATTTTTTACATGTTTCTTTGATAAATACTCCCGCTCCTCTACATTGAGGGCATGGACCAACCTGAGTGAACATGCCAAACGCAGTTCTTCTGGATTGTCGTATCTGACCACTCCCCCCACAATGAGAACAAGTCTGTTTTTTTGTTCCAGGTTTTGCACCTGAACCATGGCATACATCGCATGATTCAGATCGAGGGATTCTTATTTTTTTCTCACATCCCAAATATGCTTCTTCTAATGAAATTTCAGTGTCATACCGTAAATCTGCCCCACGTCGAGATCTTCCTTGAGGGGAAAAACCTGATCCTCCAAAAAATTGATTGAAAATATCTTGAAAATCAAAACCCATTCCTCTGAATATATCACCAAAATCCGCATTTCTAAATATATCCTCTGACGTGTATTGCTGATCGATTCCTGCATGACCATATTGATCATACATTTGTCTTTTTTCATCATCAGATAACACTGCATATGCTTCTGAGATTTCTTTGAATTTATCCTCAGCTCCCTTACTAGGATTCTTATCTGGATGGTATTTTAAAGCTAATTTCCTATACGCTTTTTTGATTTCTCGTTTATCGGCGTTCTTGTCCAATCCAAGAACTTCATAGTAATCGCTCTTTGTCATACTGCAGCTGTTGCTAATTCAACAAGTACTATTTGTTTTTTGTGACCAAGCCCTTTTGAAATAATGATGAAAATTCAGAAATAAAATAACGCAAAAGCACTGTTAAAAGATATCCAACATTGAAATTATTCAAAGAATGAATTGCATAATGATAAACAAGATGTCACCAATCAGAAAAGAGCAAATAAATCCAATGAGAAGGGGGATCATAAAGGGAACTTTTGGCGTAACCCAAATGTGTTTATATCCTGCATCCTCAAATGCTGCATACATATCCTCCGATTCAAAAGAATGGGGAACGTAAGAAAAATGTTTATGTCCATCAACGATATGTTCCAATGGCCAAACAAACTTGTCTTTAGCCTTTGCCAATGATGTCCGATATCCGAGGAAACAATGTGGAAAACGAATATTTCTTTTGAAAAGATTGTAAACAAATAAGCTCAAAGGTACAAAAAGAAAAATAACAATTGAGTTTGAAAAAATCACCCAAGAGAACGGCATAATTGAATCATACAGCGGATATCCATAAAAGAGTGGTTGAAATGGAACAAGGATTGCTATTGCCATGATTGCTTTAGCATCAGCTCCACCAAAAATAAGACGAAGTTGAAAGAACACATAAACAATCCCAATGATTATTGGGATAAAGATTAGATAGATTATTTGGTCGCCGAAACCTTCAGTTAAAAAAAACTCAATTAACAAGAGAACAGCACCAATTCCACCAAGGATAAGCCATAGTATGTTCGGTGCACGTCTTGTTCTAATATCAGTGTACGAGGCATAAGAAAGGATTAGAACCCCTGCGATAAATCGAATGGTATCCAACAGGACAATATCAGGTATCATAACTTCAAAAATCGAATCTGTTTATTGTTTTATTAAGCTAATGGTATTATCAAATATTGCTAAAAAATGAAAGGTTCTATAAAACATATAGAAATATTTATTAAAAGATAATGTACTTACTTTATTTGGATGGAAGATAATGGGATGCTGAAAATAGATATTATTTTTCATGGTTAAAACGATCAAAGGATGGATGAAAAAGTGATAAATGAAACTGAACATAAAAAAAATCGTAAAGGGGAAAAGGATTCATCTGATGAATTGATTGATTCTTTTTTTGGTTCATCCAATTGCAAAGGGAACCTAAAAAATCATTCAGCAAATAAAAAGATTCAGGATACAGAAAGAGCGATAGATGAAATTTTAGCAGAGAAAACGGAAAGGATTATTCCAAAAGATAACTTACATCCTACGGTCACGATAGGTGAGACCGACAAAAATGATGTAGTAAATGAAAAATGTTTATCGTTTAAGGATGATGAAATAGATGATAATAATTCAGATTTTAAATTTAAATCAAATGAAAAGGAAGAAATTTTTGAAATAGACAACCCGAGAAAAACGATTAAGGAAAATAATGCCACCCAATCAGCAAAAAATGACGTATCCATAGATAGAAAAGAAAACCGATCAGGGTTGCAAAAGCAAAGGAACAATAAAAAGATTAGATTTTCATTTAATCTTCCAAAACTAAATGTAAAAATCGGGAAAAAAACAAAAAATCAGGGGAAAACAGATTCCAATCATGCAAACATTGAATTTGAAAAACAGGTTTCTCCCAAAAAATCCGGTAGATTACATGGATTATCTCAAATAAAAGAAAATAGTGCAGATGACAGAGAACTTAATAAATCAATTAGGAAGAAAAAACAAAAAAAATCATTTTTCAAAACAACGAAAAAACAACCCTCTAAACAGATGCTTTCTCAAAAAGAAAGACAGCATGAAGCTGAAAAATCAATGGTCGATCAATCCACTGAAACTTCTATTGATGAAGATCTTATCAAACTTTTGAAGATAACAGATGATCTTCTTGGTAAACTTCCTGAAGAGGTTATCGAAGAATTTTCCCAATCTGAAGATTTTCCATTGTATGAAAAAGTAATGAGAAAATATGACATCGTAAAGTGATGAATGAATGGGTCTTTTAGAACAAGCCGAATTAAAACAAGAGCGACAATCGCCCAATTTAAAAAATAATCAAAAGGATTTATTCATTAATTCAATACAAAACGAACACATATCAGCTGGATCTGGACTTCTTTCTAAGGCCATACAAAAAAGAAAGAAACCAGTTCTTTCATCACGTAACAAGGATTTTGCAAAAAACACAACGACAATTGAAGAAAAAAAAGGATTCGGCTGGAAAGGACTTGGTACGAGAAGAATTATTAAACATAATGAGACCGGTGAATTTTTTTATCAGGTCATTGAGCCTGAACTAACTTCATTTGAAAATGAATTAAAAAAAGAGATTACCCATTTATTTAAGATGTTAGCTGACATTGACATTTCAGGAAAAGAAACAGATGAACGGAAAAAATATCTGGAAGAAACATTGAATCAAATCATAATTGATAATGACATAAAATTTTACCCGGTTCAAAAAAAAGAAACAGATTCTAAAAAAACATTCAAAGATCTCTTCCAATTTAAAAGACCAAAAGATAAACCACCAAAAACAACTACTGATAATCATTCATTCTCAATTGAATCTCTTAAAAAAATGTTTGACAAAGAATTAAAAAAAGAAGAAAAAGAAAGACTGGAAAAAATCGCAAAGAAATCAAAGGATAACATTTTTTATCAGCTATTCAAAGAATTTGTCGGTTATGGCAGAATCGATATTGTCATGAAGGATGATGGAATTGAAGATATTAGTTGTGACGGACCAGATACGCCTATCTTCATTTACCATAAAAAATATGATGAACTGACCACGAATATCTATTTTGATAGTCCCTTAGAATTAGATTCATTTGTCGTTAGACTTGCTCAGATTTGTGGGAAGCAGATTTCGATTTTTTCACCAATTGTTGATGGGAAGCTTCCCGATGGATCACGTCTACAATCAACCTTGGCTAAAACCGTGACCCGGGGAAGCACGTTTACTATTCGCCGATTCAGAGAAAATCCATTAACACCTGTCGATCTTGTCAATTTTAAATCATTATCTCTTGATATGGCTGCATATTTTTGGATGGCGATTGAAAATGGAGCATCTGTTCTATTCTGTGGAGGAACTGCATCAGGGAAAACAACTGCATTAAACGCATTATCATTATTCATACCTCCAGCTCATAAAATAATTACTATAGAAGACACTAGAGAGATAAGTCTTCCTCATAAGAACTGGATAGCAGGGACGACAAGACAAGGGTTTTCATCTTCGGAAGATACAAAAACTGGTAAAGACATTGATATGTTTGATCTTATTCGAGCTGCATTGCGACAACGACCAAAAGTGGTCATGGTTGGAGAGGTTAGAGGAAAGGAGGCATATAGTCTCTTTCAGGCAATGGCCACGGGACACACCTCCTATGCAACGGTTCATGCTAGCACCATTCATACATTAATTCAACGGCTCGAAAACCCACCTATTTCACTACCAAGGGCCTTGCTTACTTCTTTAGATATCATTGTATTTCAAAACGCAATAGATCTAGGTAAAAAAACGGTTCGTCGGATGACAAGTGTAACTGAAGTTATCAAACTTGACCCGGACACAAATCAACTCATTTTCATGGAACCATTCACATGGGTTTCTAAAACAGATGATCGTTTTGAACGAGCAGGCGGAAGCAAAATATTGAATACGATTAAACTTCAGAATAATTGGGAAGAAGAACAACTTGAAGCAGAATTGGAAAAAAGAAAAATCGTATTAAAATGGATGATACAGAAAAAGATGAGAGATTACCGAGATGTAGGCGGTATTGTTGCTGAATATGAACGTCACCCAGAAAAAATCGTAAAAAAGGCAGAAGAGGAACTTAATCAATGAAATCAACAACATATAGTCGATTTTGTAGACGTTTATTTTCTGAGGTATTTTCTCGAATGAACATTAGTGAGACTAGTAAAAATAGGTTACTAGAGAAAGCAGATATCAGTATGATGTATAAAGAATATTATTCAATGGTATTGATGAATCTACTTTTAGGATTCATTGTATCTTTTAGCTCCACCTTATTTTTCTATCTTATCTTTCCACATCCTGTCACTTCATTGTTATTACTGATCATTTCATCACTCGTACCTGTTGGCATTGGATTATATTATCTATTTTTACCAAGTTCAAAAGCAAAGATGCGTGGGAAAAACATCGATAGATATCTTCCCTATGCTACAAATTTCATCAATACAATGTCTGTTGCAGGTATTTCACCCTCAGAGATTTTTGAGACATTGTCAACAGTTACACTTTATGGGGAAATTCAAAAAGAAGCAAAAAAAATCACTACTGAGATTTCGATGATGGGTATTGATACCATCACGGCATTACAGCATGCAATCCATATTTCCCCCTCAGCAAAATTCAAGGAATTTCTTCAAGGGATTCTTGGAGTCATCCAATCAGGTAGTGAATTAGGGCCCTATTTTGAGCGATGTGTTGAAAAATACATGGATGAAGAGTTAGTTGAGCGAAAACGTGACCTGGAATCACTTGCGGTAATGGCTGAAGCTTTCGTTGTAACCGTGATTGCTTTTCCATTGTTTCTTGTAATCATCATCTCTGTTATGGGCATGACCAGCGGTGGGATATCATTTGATTTCTTGTTTATCTTAGCATTCATGATCCTTCCTTTGGCCTATGTTGGTTTCTATGTGATGATGAAATCTGGAATGGGTGAATCAATATGAAAAAAATTTGGAAATCCCGAGATTATAATCTTAAAAAGGTATATGGGTCTGATATTCCAATGCAGATAATCCTGGGGGTTTCTTCAGTTGTTACCCTTCTGTTATTTTTTGTTGGTTTTACCTCATTTATTGGCATAACTGATACGTCGTTTATAGGTCTTAGTGGTTTTGACCTTATCGTCTTTGCTGTTCTTTCCGCTATTGGTCCAATTGGTTTTTACAATTATATCAAAACAAAAAGAATTACAGATGTTCAAGATCATCTTCCAGATTTTTTACGAGAAATCAGTGGATCAACGGCTTCTGGGATGACAGTGTTTGATGCGATAAACTCTGCAGCACAAGCCGATCATGGAAAACTTTCTCCAGAAATTGAAAGAATAGCATCTCAACTATCATGGGGTATTAGCGTCCATGATGCGTTAGCAAATTTCGCGAAACGAATCAACACCGATGCAGTAAAAAGGATGACAATAACCATTAACAAGGCATTGGAAATCGGAGGGAATACTTCTTCAGTGTTTGAAGCGGCAGCTAAAGAAATCGATCAAGCAAAAAGAGTTGAAATACAGCGGAAAGCTGAAATGTCGATGTATAGTATTGTCATCTTCATCAGTTTCTTTGTCTTTTTAGCAGTTATCCTTATTATTAACAAGACTATTTTTTCAGCTATTTTTGAGTTGCAGGATCAAATGGCTGGGCAAGCGATTGGAAATATGCAAATAGCCCATATCGATCAAGATCTATTGAAATATACTTTTTTCTCTTTTGTATTAGTCCAAAGTATAGGTGGAGGACTTCTTGGAGGCTTTATGATGGATGGTAGATTATCCTCAGGGGTCAGATTTGGATTTATTCTCGTGTTAGTTTCATTTTTTGTGTTTAAATTCATGTTTTAACATAAAATTTTTCTTTTTTGTAAAAATGACAGCAACCTTTTAAATAATTCAAGCTCACCAAATAATAATGTGGTGGAGAGATGAAACTACACACTAGTCTACGCAATACTCATGCGATATCTGAGATAGTTGGAAGTGCAATCTTACTTTTAATTGCAGTTCTTTGCTTCACTGCAATCTATTCGTACGTGTTTCCCCTGCCAGGATACGTTGCAGATTCTAACGTCGTCATCCAGGGATCTATATCTGGAGATTATGGTTCAATTCAATTATCTCATGTTGGCGGGGAAACTCTAAGAGAATATCAAATATTTGTAGATGGTGAATTATACACAAAGGGAACAGCTGATGGAAGCAGATATGATTGGAGTATGGGAAAAAATCCAGAAAATATATCCTTTACCACAAATAAAAAAATGGATGTAATGGTGGTGGCTAAAACTGAAGATGGGGGAACTGAGATTATTTTTGAAGGTGAATTTCTCAATCCATCATTTAACGAAAAACCCACACAAAGAAATCCCTTTATTTATTCATCATTATTATTAAATACGACAAGTGAAGACGTTATTTGTAATAAAAATGGGCCTTCATATGATTCCGATGGAGATAAAATAACCTATATATATAATTGGTATAAAAATGATGAATCATTTGCTGATCTTTATTTCCCATTTAACGCCAATTCTTTAAATGAAACTCGTGATTACTCAGGTGCTGATAACAATGGAACAGTATCCGGTGCCACATGGGTTGGTACTGGTAAGGTTGGAGGCTGTTATGAATTCCAAGAACCCGGAGATGAAATCTCTAGCTCATTACCCTCCATGTTTACTGATCTAAGCAATAACGATTTTGCAATAACCAGTTGGATAAAAAGCGATACGATTGGTGAAGATGGAAACTGTGTTCTTGAAGCATATTATGATAATCAAAATTTTGTTCAAATCTTTCAAAATGATAGCCGGATCTATGCTGGATTGAAGTCCGGTACTGAGCAATATTTGTTAACAACCAGCCCCTTGGAAAGTAACCGCTGGTATCATATTGGTTTGATCTGGGATAGCAGCAGTTCATCATTACGCCTCTTCGTGAACGGTCTGGAATATGACACCAAAGATGATGATTTCGTTTTAACACCGGGCAATGGTTCATATTTATCTATCGGTCAAAAAACAGATGGTTCCAACGGATGGATTGGTCTTATTGATGAATTCTATGTGTATGACCAGTTAATCTCAGATGCTCACATATATCAAAAATATCTATGCACTAGGGATGGATCATCAAACGTTTCAGTTATCGTTTCAGATGAAACTTCTGTAGATGACAAATGGCATTGTATTGTAATACCAAATGATGGTTATCAAGATGGCATAGCTAAAATTACAGCATCATTAACTGATAATCAAAATTTTATAAGAATTGTATAAACAAAATAGGCTTGGTGAAAAAAATGAATGGAAAAAATCATAAAAAAATAAGCGGTGGACTCATCGGTTTGATCCTTGTATTCACCTGTGTTACTGGACTTCTATCATCTGAAACATTAAAAGCAGACTCATCGTTTGGTGAAGAGTTGGCACTGGCTATCCTAACTGATCCTTCGTGGCTCATGAGTGCATCATATAGTGATACTGATAGCCCCAATAATCGCCAAGCCATTATACTTTCATCTCTTGGAACCATGAACCCAACAGATGGCGATTCCTTTACTTTATTAAGTACAGGTATTGCTGGAGCAGAAATAGCGACAACAAACGTTGAAAATCCTGGAAGTGAACGAGGTACCTGGTTTGAGGGTGGTCAATATCCGCGAAACAGATGGCCATATGTATACGACCGTGCAACGTTATCAATGGAATTAATGGTCCCCGACGATATGAATTATATCTATTATGATGTACAATTCTTTAGTACTGAATATCCCGAATATGTTGGTGACGTTTATAATGATAAATTTACAGCCACTGTGACTTCACCTTCAAAAGGAAGTAGTTCATATGTTATCGATATCAATACTGGTCACTTTATTTTAGATTCCCATGATATTCCAGGAACGGGTTTTGATGTTTTTTCAACAAGTGGTAATCCCAGTGATGTAGACATGGTAGATACCACTCCAAGAACTCCCGGGGCTGATGCCGGTGCAACCTCCTTACATACAGCAGGTGGACATTCTGTTTCCCCAAATGAGCAGATAACGATCACATTTGACATACAAGATGTCTATGATAACCAGTTCGATAGTACAGTTTTTATTGATAATCTTAGATTTGCTGAATATGCTAGACCAGTTATTGAAGCAAGAAAAGAAGTCGAGAGTCTAAATCAAAGAAATGCACAAAGTGGAGATATATTAAAATATTCAATTACAGTGTCAAATATGGGCGTTATTGATCAACCAGATAATATTGGAAACGAAATTGAGGATAAGATCCCTGAAAACACTAGCTATGTTGCAGGTTCGGCGACAGCAACTTCAGGAACGGTAAGCTATGATTCAACAACAGATAAAATCGTTTGGAATGGCGAGATTCCTGGTGAAAGTAGTGTTGTAATCACTTTTAAGGTTCAGATAGAGGAGTTTGGGAATCAGTCTCAGATCTCAAATCAAGCTGAAATAAATTGGGATAAGAACAATGATGGGACAAATGATGAACGGTTACTGACCAATTGGGCAAATATATCAACCAACAGACCACCAATAGTATTTCCTATCCCGGGTCAGGCCATCTGTGATGGAGAGCAATTTTCAGAAATTATTCTCGATGACTATGTGTATGATCCAGATAATAGCAAAGAGGAACTCAACTGGAGCATACATACAGCTAGAACCTTATGGATTCATTTGGAAACCGGACGTTTGACAACAAGCGACCCCCTTGATTGGATAGAGATCAATGATGAACGGATTGCCACAATATCCTACCCTGATGATGAAACTCAGTGGGGAAGACCTGGACCTCATGAGGACTATGTTCCTGCCATTGATGGTGCTTTATTCGTATTTAAACCTCAATTTGTTGCAACAGACCCTGGTGGTTTATCTGATTTTGATAGTTCAGTAGGAAATTTCACTGTATATCCTGATTTTAATCCCCCATCTAGTGTAACTGAAGATTTTTCTGATAATCTAGCTGGCGGCCCAGCCTCTGAATCATATTTAGATCGTGAATGGTTCTTTACAGATCATTCAGTTGCCGGATCCAACTTTGAAGTCTCAGAATCATTTGAACACTTTACCCCAAACTCATTTAAAACAAAGGTTAGAGATGATGGAAGCCCATTATACTGGAATTATAATTTAGATAGGCTTCTTTCAGATATCACTGCTTGGGAGATATGGGTCTATCTTGGAAAAACATCTGAATATTCAAATCTTTTATTAGATTTTAAGAATAGTGATGAAAGCACTATTGCCATGATTAACCTTGATTATAATAAAATCAGTGAAGCTCCATTAAGCTATCTTCCAAGAATTGATTGTTGGAATGGAACAGAATGGGTATCTCTCGGATATGGACTTGATAATGGATGGTATAAGCTTCGAATAGATTCTGGAACAACCGTATCTTATCAACTTATTGATTCGAATCAAAGGGTTCTGTCCAACGAAACTGGATCGCTTGATGAACCTTTTAAAGATCTAGCTACCGTTGAATGGAGTTCTAGTTATGATGCAATCGTGTGTCCCATGTTCTTCTGGGATGACCACACTGTTTATCTAGAGCCATTATCCTAATCAAGGTATCTCTCTTTTGGGGTTGAAAAATCCCCCATGTTCTTCTTCTATTTCATCAATGATCTCCTGATAACCTGAAGAACCTTGTTGATATTGTACATCAAAGTCTAAAAGAGTCATATTAAAAAGATCAAGTAGTTCAGAAGTGTTTTCAGAAAGTGACTCATTTAAGAGATCCTGTGCAATATCTTTAAGCGTTTCACTGGCATTATAGCGCAATCTGGATAATGAATGACCTGATTTTGAAAGGTCAACATATAAATCAAGGATATTTAGATATGAAATAATGGAAGTGTGCTCCTTTGTTTCCAAAAAATAATCTTGCGCTAGATCAAAATTTTCTCTTGCATTTTGGTAATACGTTATTGCCTGTGAACAATTATCTATTATTCGCTGATAATCATGTTGAGGATACCATATTCTAGCAGCATAATCGAAATGAAGATCTCCATTTCCTCTAATCTCACTGGAAATATCTAGTAAGCTCATTGATCTAAGGAGATGATACGTAAAATTTTCCCCCTCAACTGTTAACTTAGTTATTTCATCATTTTTTGTTTCAACTTCGTTTTGTAATTTAACAACATCTTCAGTCAATGATTCAATTTCATTATTTTTTAAAGAGGTTACAGACAAAAAGGTTACACCACTGCTTAATACTAGGATTATGGCAAACAATATGGCCATGTTTTTATTCATTTCAAATTCCATTTTAACCATCCCATTAATAAGATTATCATCATCGGGTTTAAAAAATCTTGGCATTATTATGCATTATTAGCTAGTTTCAAGGGAAAAATTTAAAGAAGGATTGTTATTTACCTCCTAATATTACTTGGATTATGCCCTGGTAGTGTAGTGGCCTATCATCCCAGCCTGTCGAGCTGGGGACTCGGATTCAAATTCCGGCCGGGGCGTTAAATTCCTTTTTATCTTGAAGAGAATGCTTTTTCCGATGGCAAAGTATTTAAGAAAGTTTCGCAATTCCTCCAGATAAGTTAGTAATAAAGAAATAAGAGATAAGGAGTTCGAATGTCGGTTTTTTTACCACGTTTGTTGGATTTTTTATTTTTTTATTTCTAAAAAGTAAAAATCTGGAGAAAAGAAAAGTATGAATGGAAAAGTAAAATGGTACCATCCGCGGAAAGGATATGGTTTTATAACCGCTGAGGATGGTAAAGACGTCTTTGTGCATTACACCGCCATTCCAGATGGCGTATATCTTCACGAAGGCGATGAAGTAGAATTTGAAGTCGAAGAGGGAGATAAAGGCCCCAAAGCAGTAGACATAAAAAAACTGTAACTCATGTGGTCAGCCTTTTCACTACCACATGTATCTTTTTTCTTTACCATCTGATATCTTAAATACTTTGTTTTTTTGTTTGAAAGTCCAAAAAGGGCGAAACTTTTAAATAGTAAGAAAGAAAGAAATATATATAATGTTTGTTATAAAATTGATGGGGACGGTTAAAAGGGGGCATTTTATCCATGTATCTAATAACATTAAAAATAATGAAACAAGCTATAGAACATAAAACAGGTTTAAAAAATCAACAAGCAAAAAATATTGCAACATTCATTATGGATACTTTTGGTTATGAAACTCGAATTATTGATAATATCCTCAACACAAACAAACGTCAAATTTTTTATATGCTGGAAGGAGAAGGCCTATTGACAACCACCCGGGAACAAACAAGACTTTATGATGGACGAGCATGGATGACCCACTACTGGCAATTAAACACCGCAGCAATACGTTATTATTCAAAGCAAAACACAATCCATTCTGTGAAAAAAACCTTAAAAAAACGAAAAATAATCAAAAACCCTTCCACTATATATAACACATTATCAGAAGAAAAGTGGCTCACAAGAAAAATTTTGAATAGGGAACCTATATCCTCATTTTAAAAAAATAGAAAGATTCGAACAAAAAATCTTATTTTATTCGTATCATCACTTCGCTAAAATCATCAAACAGGTCAATCAACACTTCTTTTTCATATCCTTTTAGGAATACATCAAAGAAAGCCAGTTCAAACAATCGAGTTATCTTAATCAGTTGGTTTGAATCAATCGATCCAAAACCAAGAGTTGAAGAAGGTATCAACGGAAGCATATGGGATAATAACACACCAACATCAGTAAATCCAAAATGCGTAGAACCAAAAATACCTACTTGATATGCATCAGTGGAAAACTGATTCCACACATGATCATAACTACTATGATTAAAACGATTTTCTGCACACATCAGCAAAAAGGGAGTGTCGATTGATCCAGTTAAAAATTCATCATATACCACTCCATCCAGCGTGAAGCCTGCCTGGATTCGTTCATCTTCATAGCAACAACTCATAGTAGCAGCTCCACCAAAAGAATGTCCAAACATTCCAACTTTTGAGCAGTCAAAACTTCCAGAAAGTATTGGATCTGTTCGATTAAGTTCTTCAACAACATCTAACACAAACAATGAATCATCTATTACCGTTCGTTGAGATTGTCTTAAAAATTCAACCGATTCTGAAAAATTACCAGGCCGATTTGCCATGTACACGGCACGATTATCGGGGAACACGGTCACACCAGAAACGTAAGGATGGTTCATTGAAACAACAATATATCCATGACTTACCAATTCATCAATGAATGAAGTATAGATGGTATCAACTCCATCATACCCTGGAGAAAATAAAAGCACGGGAAATGATGCATTTGAAACCGGGGAAATATTTTCATATAAGTAAGGATTGACAAAAGTATACGCATCCTTTGGAATGGATATTAAGGGGACAGGTCCCTGGTTACGTAACCAATCAAATGTTATTTCATCCATATATTGAATACGATTCTCAAAACCATCGTAATTACTTGGATACCAAACCTTGATCATCACCTCACGATAATCTAATTCATCATCCATAGTAAACCATTCTTCTCTTGAATCATCAACAACATGATATGAACGGACACCTACCGTATATGGTCCCGTAGGTGTAGGTAAAAATGATCCGTCATAGATACCATACCCGGTTATTTTTCCAAAGAAAGGAACATAAACAGAAAACGTAAAGGAAGGCATGTTTGTTTGAACGGATCCGAAAACGACCATCGCTTCATTTGATGTTGATGATTGTATGACACCAAATAAGAGTTGTTTATATATCCTAGCCTTTATCGAAAAGATTGATGATGTGGCATTACAAAAAATCCTAGCCTCTATCGATCCAGTTGAATCAGATCGTGCAAAAGAAATAGTTCCGTTTATACTTCCATTAAATTGATTTTGATCTGATTTCCAATTCCCTGTAAACCATCCATCTGAAGTTACTTCTTTTGACAATAAATCATACTGATAGATAGTTTTAATTAATGCATTATTTGATTTAAGTGAAGGATCATCTGTAGACAATGCAGATAAGGGGATTTGAGTGCAAAGAAGAAAAATAAAAAAGAGAGCTAATAACAAGTTTTGTTTCTTATGAAACAGGTTTATAAATAGATAACGAATTGAATTCATCAAAGACATATATGAAATCTTATTTATTTAAATATATTGAAAGAAAAAGGTATTATGCTATATGAAATCGCCAATATTTTGTGTTACACGTTTGAATGATAGAGGAGTATAGGTTCTGGTTTCGAAATGAAAAAAGGTATTATAAAGGAGGAAATAATAAACCTGAAAGGGCGAAGCCAGAACCTATAGAGTGGTTTTTTCCTATTAAGCATATCAGGAAGATTATTGGAGGCATCTATCAATTTCACTCTAATCTACCCATTTTTCACAGGATAGTATATTTAAGAAAATCTTAATAAAACGTTTGAAGGAGAATATGGTCAAATTAGTAAAATATATTAACAAAAAGCCACATATGACCAAATAATGGAAAATATTGATTTGAAAGATCGGAGAATTCTCCATGAGCTTGACAGAAATTCCAGACAGTCTTATTCACAAATTGGGAAAAAAGTTGGACTGCATAAAAATGTGGTCAACTATAGAGTAAAAAGAATGCAGGAAAAAGGCATAATATCAGATTTTTATACAGTAATTGATACATTCAAACTTGGGTATAATAGCCTCCGATTTTATATCACGTATCAAAATATCACCCCCTCGATAAGAGAAGAAATAATAAATCATTTCGTTGAAAATAAATATACCTGGTGGGTTGGTTCATTTGAGGGTGATTATGATTTAGCGGTCGTTGTTTGGATTAGAGATATACATGATTTCTTTAGTTTCTGGGAAAAGACATTAAATAAATATCAGAAATATTTTAAAAAACAAATGTTTTCTCTTTATTGCCAATTACGCTTATTTAGACATACATTCCTTTTGGAATCTGAATGTAAAAAAAGTGATAGAGAAAAATTCGAAATAACCGGAGGGGGAAAAAAAGTAAAAACAGATGAAATCGATTTTAAAATCCTTTCATTAATTTCCAAAGATTCAAGACATCCAACGGTTCAGATTGCAGAAACAATTGGGATAAGTGTGGATACAGTTATACAACGAATGAAAAATCTGGAGAAAATGGATGTGATTCAAGGGTATCGAGTCAATATTGATTATGAAAAATTAGGTTATCATCTATTTAAAGTAAATATTAACTTAAACAATTATTCCGAACGGGGAAAAATAATAAATTATATCAAATACAATCCCCAATTAATTATGATAGATAAAGCTATAGGATATTATGATCTTGAACTGGATTTTTTATTAATCGATTTAGATCATTTAAGAAGTATAATGGATGATTTATCGGAAAAATTCCCTCAATCAATCAACAGTTATAATTTTGTACATGATCCCATTAAACATAAGATGGTGTATTTACCAAGGGAATAGAAACACTCAAACAACATAATTTAAGGTCATGGTAGATTTAAAAAATGAAGAGAAATTTCAGCCAGATGGGCTCATCGTTTTTCCATTTAGGGAAAAATACGTTCATTGAACGATCAAAGTCAAGCGTGTTTATGACTCGAATTTAACCGTGTTAAGGAAATACAATTTCAAAATCCCGATTATAACTATAGAATATTACATAAAAATAATTGACCTCATTGGAACCTGAAAAAAATATCCAAAAAATTTGGTAACTATAATAATTAAAGACTTATATTCAAGTACCAAAAAACAGCTCAAAAAATCAAATCTTAAATCTTATTTAGAAAAACGAGATTAAAAAAGATGAATAGATATTTTGAAAAAATCGTAAAAAAAATTGGAAATAAATGGTGGTATCATCCACAAGATTCATATTTCTTTGAATCGTTGATGTTACTCTCTGCAAATATAAGTTACATAATGCCACCATTTTTAAGAAAATCTCTTGTAACGGCCATTGATACTATAGGATTATTGCTCTCACGTCTCATCAATATATTCATTTCATTTTTCCATCCATGGTACTTTCTCAGTGGGATTGAAAAACAATCACAAAAAAAGATTCGTATCTTTTACAAAGGAACTACCCAATCAGTAGATGTTGTTTTAACGTTTTTCAAAAATAACTCATTGGAGATTAAACAATTAAATAAAATAAAAAGAAAACAGATAACAAACATGGAGGAATCTACTAATTACTTAGATTTTTTTATGCGTAAATCTGATGTTTTCTTTCAAAGGTATCTTCAAAAAAAAGGATTCATCATCATTCCTGAACAGGTATCATTCATTCTAGATAACTCCTCTTCAATTGATACGCTCCTAGAAAAAGTGTCTCCAGATATAATTCATGATATTGAAAAGGCTAAAAGAACAGAATATACTTTTGAAGTTAGAGATGATCTTGAAACGTTTGAATTTTTTTATTTTAATATGTATATCCCATTTGTAAAATGGAAGCATAAAGAAAAAGGACGTATAGCATCATTTGCTACAATACATCACCTTGCTGCGAGGGGTGCAAAGATATTAATCATAAAACATGGACCAGATCATATTTTTGGAGGTATTTTTTTAAAAGAAAAAAACATCATGAGAACATATTACGCAGGGCTAATGAAAGGAAAATTCAGTCATTTACATAATGGTATCATGGCTCTTTCATATTATTATTTAATTTGTATTGCAAAGAAAAACAATTGTCAATTAATTGATTTTGGCACTACTCCACCATTTTTAAATGATGGATTATATGTTTATAAAAAAAAGTGGGGGATGAAGGTTATTGAATCGTCACCTTTTTTTTCAGATATCTTTGCAATCAAAATACCTAAAGATTCTTCAATGATTAAACAGTTCATCGCTACTCAACCTGTACATTATTTAAATGAAGAAATATTGGACGTATTACAAGAACCAAGGCCAAAGATTTAATCGAAAAGATGGAGGAAAAAAACCATCAATACGATTTGGTTTATGAAAGATATCATTGAGGGCATATGACTAGAAACATTATGTATGGTTTTCCCATATCTAGCATTTTTTTCCAATTATGTGGAATGATACTTATCGTAATAGTGTTGATGTTGACTTTTTTATTGGAAAATATTATTTTTACGGTATTTATAATACTTTTTATGTTTATTTTTTGGTATATATTCATATATACATTTAACAAACGATTTTTACGAATCCGCAAAGAAATTTTACAATATATGGTCCACCAAGCAACATTAAAAGGAAATGAACAAATCCTTGATCTAGGGACCGGAGCAGGATATATCGCCATAGGGTTTTCAAAACATCTTAATTCTGGAAAAATCGTTGGTGTAGATAAATTCGATAGGAAAACATCAATTAATAAAACTAATTTTTTTGAAGAAATAAAAATTAATTTTTTTGGTAACTCCTTAGAACAAGCCAAGGTGAATGCATCTATCGAGCAAAGAAATGAAACCATCTATTTTGTAAAATCTGATTTAAATCATCGTTTTCCATTCATAGATCATTCATTTAATGTTATTCTTTCAAGTCAATTCTTATATTGCATTCATCCAAAAAAGCGAAAACAAGTTCTGTCCGAAATTCATAGAGTATTAAAACCATCAGGAAAGCTTGTTTTCTTTGAATCAGAAAAATTCTTAAATTGGAATATCGATCGTATCAATGATTTTTTTAAAGAAAAGAAATATGTTACACAGAAAATTCATTTAGAAAAAACCTCAAACAAATGTATTTTCCTTGCAAAAAAACCAGCAAAAAAATAATTCGGTTCACAATTGAAATATACCATTTTTAATCAATACGAACAAAAAAAATAAAGTGGTAACTTTTTATATTAAAAAGTTTATAATATTATTACAAATCAATTAAAACAAACTAACTTCAGCCCCTTTACGATACGTTGGACTCTGAGCCTATGTTAGATATGCAGAAGAAAAAAAGCATAAAATACATCTTATTCACAAGTCTTTATTTTACACAAGGAATTTCTTTAGCAATAACAACCGTCATTGTTCCATTATTTCTATTAAACCAAGGTTTTTCCCCAACATTAGTCACTATAGCTGCAAGCATCATCATGATACCTTGGATTCTCAAATTCATATTCGGCTGGTTTGTCGACACTTTTCAAAAAATAAACAAAAAAAAATACACCATCTACGGCGGCATAATTTGTGCCTTTGCCCTAATATTATCTGGAGGAATACATCCTTCATTAAACCTATCCTTATTCATCCTCATCTTATTCATTTCACAATGCGGCATAGGGCTCCTAGATATATCAATGGATGCATGGGTCATCATTGAAACAAAGAAAAAAGAACGAGGTAAGCTAAACGGATCGATGATGGGGGGATTCTTCACTGGAGTTGCTATTGGATCAGCAACACTTACATTCATTGCAGAAAAACACAGTTTTCCAATAGCCTTTATCAGTGCAGGTATCCTCACTTTGATACTTCTTAGCATTCCAATAATAACAAAAAACCCTCCCACCCAACAAAAAGAAAAAAAAACTATGGATATCGTCTTAAAGGAATTCAAAAAAAAATCAACACTATCCTTAGCCATACTCTTACCGATCATCTCAATAAACAGTGGAATAATCACATTAGCTGCACCTCTTTTCATGAGTATCAACCTACATCTTAGCATAACCAACATCGGACTGATAACAACAATTTTCACCATTTCAAGAGTAATAGGATCAATAGTAGGAGGCTTTTTTTCAGACATAAGAAGCAGGCATAAAACACTTACCTATATTGTCATCACAAGCATCATGTTCTCCGCATTGCTCAGCCTTGTAAACACCGGGACAACAATGATGCTAATCTATGGGATCCTTGGGTTTCTCAATGGAGGCTTATTCACAGTCCTCATTGCAACCGCAATGGATTATACCAATGCGAAAGTCGGTGCATTACAATTCTCTATATTTATGAGCATTATGAACAGCGGACAACTATTCGGAGAATTCATCAGCGGACCACTGATAACCTCTCTAGGTTTTACAAGAATGTTTCTCTTTTCAGCTTGGATTTTAGGCCCAAGTCTTCTTTTCATGTACGCAATAATCAAAAAACAATATTTTACAACCTAAAAAGTGAAACCATACTTGCATTATGAAAAAATCTCATATCTTAACTTACCATCCTCAACGATATCAACTGAGGAACCATCTTTCAAATGTAACGTAACCTTTTCTGCCACAACAGGGCAACTTTTAGCAAAGACCAAATCAAAATGAACATCACAACTGATCTTTCCCCCCAAATGCCTACTAGCACCATATGCAATATGAACACCTGCTTTTTCATCTTCAAACATATTACCCGTGACCACTGCCTTTGGATTACATCCAATACCAAACTCAGCAATATTTCTTCTACAAGAAAGCTCATCAAAATAAGATCGTAACAAAGACACAACTTGAGAGGATCCAGAAAAATCAATGAATTTATTTTGAAAAACCTTAGCCCTAATTAATTCATCACGAAACATAAACGGTACAATACCTGCGGTCTTACTCAAACCAAAACGCTGAATCTCATCAGATGCCGCTTCATAAGGAACAATGAATCCTTCTCCACTTGGAAAATTAATTAAGGATCCAGGTTGCGTGCAATCACCCGCATCAACACCAGCATTCCGATAACGAAGATCAACAAAAAGTTCATCCAGAGTGGAAAAAACAACATTAGCAAAAACAGCAGAATCCAACAACTTCTTCAACCCATGCGCATATTGATAAACCTCCTTATAATCCATAATATACACAGAATCATGCATACGACGCTCAGCACCAGGCATACTCGCACAACGAATAGAATCTGGATACAAAGATATTAAAGAAGCTAACGAACTCGTCACAGAAAACTCAGTCAGGGCAATAACAAGATTAAACTTGCTTAAATCAGATAACACACCATCTGAAAGAATTTTATTATGCGTACCAGTAGCTTCAAAAGAAAGCACATCGACAGAAAAACCAATTTTTTTAGAAAGATCCGAAAAAAAATCAAACCATTCCATGGCCAAATTTCTCCGATCAGCCCATGACTCATTATCAGCAATTACATCAGTAGGAATATCAAAAACAATAGCGATATGATCCTTTCTACCTGGATTAAAAACATCAAAGATCATTTGTTCAAATTCACCAAGATGAGGAATCATTTCAACAACTCACAATAAAGAAAAACACACTAGATAACATAAAACTTTGTCAACATCCCAAAAAAAAAATAAAAATTAGGATGGTTTGACAGCGTACCAGGAACAACTGAGTTTCAAACAGTGAAGTTTACCGCGAAAAACTCCCGAAGGAATTAATCGAGGCTCTCCACCTAGCTCAGCATATCCAGCCCTCTCAGGAGGGTAATTTTCCCATGGGCTCTCGCACCATAGTACCAAG
>CAYOTP010000029.1:0-20921 GCA_964406955.1 uncultured Thermoplasmatales archaeon
AAAGGTTATTGAGTTGCTAGAAATGCCTATTACCAAAGAATTGGGACTTTAGAGTTGTTGGTCATGATGTGGGAGTTGGCATTTTTTAAATGTTTCTTTGCAATGTTGTTTGTGATAACTTCAGAGGCCATAGATTGATAGGTGTTTTTTTGTAACATTTGGTTCATTTATGTTTTTTTGTTTAGATAACAATTTTTAATTACTAGTCCAGTATTATGCTGAAAGCTGATATTTAATAAGTCATTTGCAATTAATCGTTGATTGACGAAAAATTAAACGACATCTATAAATATATAGTTTGAATAATATGAAAAAACCTAGGAGAGCGGACCCATGAATGACCTCAATACCTACATAACAAATCTCGACAAGGTAATAGAAAAATACATCCCTGAAAAAAACACCCCCCTCTATGAATCACTCTACAAACCAAAAGATCTTTTTCGAATACCCTTGGATGAAGCAAAAGATATGCAATTAAAAACGATAAAACACGCATTCACCCATCACTACAAAAATAATCCATTTTACCATAATTTCTGCCAAGAACACAAAATAACTCCGGATGATATCAAAACAAATGCCGATCTGTACAAAATCCCGCTCATTCCCGATAAATTTTTCAAGGATTACCCTAAA
Organism: uncultured Thermoplasmatales archaeon; assembly: GCA_964406955.1. GTDB lineage: Archaea > Thermoplasmatota > E2 > DHVEG-1 > DHVEG-1 > EX4572-165. Next base: position 640 of record CAYOTP010000029.1, read on the forward strand.
GGAAAAGATTTTGCAACATGGTTAGCAAACATATATACTGGAAAGTTACCAAAGATTGTAATAAAACAAAAAAACCCAACATTTGATGAAGTCATAGATGCATTCTATGATGCAGGTGTAATAGTCACTTATAGTAGTGGAACTGGTGGAAGACACACCTTTGTCCCCCGGGATCTGAGAACATTCTACAATTCAGAATATGCACTTGCAAAATCATTTGTCACCATGGCGTATCCCTTCTGGCAATATGATTCTTATGGATATCTTCTTATGCCAAATCCCAAAAAGAACTTTATTTATGCGGGAAAGGCAGTTGAGATATACTTTGATGCCGTCAAAGAAGTAGATGTTGCAATCGATCGGCGTGTCACTACCGAACTAATCTCCATGACAATGGGTGGCATGGGGGGAATCAAAAGCAAAATCGTTAGATATTTTGCTTTGAAAAAATCTAAAAAAATGATAGATGATATTATCGCATGGCTAGAAAAACACGAGAACACAGACCATAAAATCACCTTTGTTGGTGCTCCATATATCCTTTATGCAGTGATGGAAAAACTCAAAAGACAAGGCAGAAAATTTAACTTTGGAGAACGAGGTGCAATAGGGACCGGTGGAGGATGGAAGATTCATGAAAATAAACGTATGCCCGTTTCTGAATTCCGAAAAGAGGTCCAAAACGTGTTCGGCTTCAAAGACAATTACATTCTTGATATCTATGGAATGGTGGAAGGAAATGGATGGATGGTGCATTGTCCAGAGGGACATTACTTGCATACGCCCTATTCATTTTACAAGCCATTGGTCTTAGATGATGAATTCAAACCTGCGGATTATGGAGAATGGGGCCGATATGCATTTCTAGATGGTGCAGCACAAAGTTATCCAGGATTTATTGTCACTGGCGATAAAGTCCGTTTATTAAAACGATGTCCTGTATGCGATCGACCTGGACCAGTCCTTGAACCTGAAGTGAAAAGAGCTAAAGGTGAAGATGTTAGAGGATGTGCCGAGGAAGTACGAAAGATGCTTTCATCCGATCTAGGATCGTGATCTTCAAATGCTTACCCTCCATGAGATCAAAGACAAAGAACTTATCCCTCAAAAAACACAGATGAAAATGATGATTGGTGGAGGTTTTGGGCTAACAAAAACATTGCTTTTTAATATGAGAGATTTAAAAAAATTACGAAACATCCCCAAAGATGGCAAACGGTATATCCGGCCAAAACGACCATACTCCTTACCACCTTATGATGACGCCATGAAGTACTGCGATAGTCAAAAATGCTATCTTAGACCTACATTATATTGTGATCCCACTGAGCCTGATGTTATCGCTCTTGCTCATCAACTGGGAGCATATCAAAAATCAGACAAAGAGTTTGCCATAGCAGCTTTTGAGTTCGTCAAAGAGAAAATGACTCTTGAGATCTTGCCATTCAACACAGTTTCTGAAACGATTCAAAGAGGGACAGGGACATGTATTCATCTGATTAGTGTATTTATAGCATTGTGTCGAGCGGCAGGGATCAAAGCAAGATATAAAATGTTTGCAATGAACATGATCAAAGCATGGTATGATACTACTATTAGTGTAGATCCCTTGATTAAAAAATGGTATGATTCAATGGGTTACTTTATGATCGAAGGGGAAGGGGAAGTATATATCGATGGAAAATGGGTTGTGGCCCATGTGGGTCCAAGAGCGGAACGCCAAGCTGCAAGCGGCATCCCAATCACAAGATTTGGTGAGGATTCGCTCGGCACCTGGTTTTTTGCCATTCCCGGAAGCATCATGTATATGGAATCTATACCTATCGGTCTAGGCGGCGCATTACGATTCTTAAATAAGCTAGCTCCTGGATCCATGGAACGTGTTAATATGAGCATTCAAAAACAAATCGAAAAAGGAAAAGAGATCATTGAACTTTCTGGTGGGTTGGAAGCATACAATCGAGATGCCCGGATGAAAAAAGGCCCAATGGTTCCAGAGTTACCCTTGAAAGGTCAAGACCAAATTGTTTTTCAGCATGGATAAGATTTATTAATGGAATTTTTTTAGATGGTTGAAAAGGTGATGACATAGATGCATTCGTTTCAAGAAATAAAAACTCGGGGATATATTCCCCCTAAACAGCTTCGTCGACTCCTTTTTTTCGGAACAGTTGCTCTCATTAGGATTTTTCTTACCAACATGAGCGATATCAAAAAATTATCGAACATGCCTAAGAAGGAACAAAAATATATTCGTCCACCACGAAGATATGATCTTCCAACATATGATAAAACAATGAGATATTGCCAGAAAGACGAAAGATATCTCAGACCGACGCTTTATTGTAATTCACATGCTCCTGAAGTAATTGCGCTAGCTCATCAACTGGGAGCATATCAAAAATCAGATAAGGAGTTTGCCATAGCAGCTTTTGAATTTGCGAAACGAAAAATCACCCTTGAAATGCTCCCTTTAGATGGTGTCGAAAAGACATTGCACCGTGGAACCGGTACTTGCTTACATGAAATAAGTGTATTTGTTGCACTTTGTCGAGCTGCAGGTATCAAAGCCAGATACAAATTATATTCACTTACCATGATCGATGCATGGGCCGATACAGTGGCCGATGATCCCATGGTTCAAAAATGGTCTGATGCGATGGGTTATTTCATGATCCATGGTGAAGGGGAAGCATATATCGATGGTGAATGGATGGTATGTGATGTTGGTCCTACCCCTGAACGACAAGCAGCAAGTAGCATCCCCATTACCCGATTTGGTGAAGATTCTATTGGTGTATGGTTCTCCGCGGTTCCGGGGACGATAATGCAAGTGGAATCCTTATCCTATGGACTGAATGGAATGATGAAACTTGTCTATAAAATTGCACCTGCAACTGTTGATCATGTGAACATGAACGTGTTGGATCAAATCCGACGTGGAGCTGACATTCTAAAGCAAAAAGGTGAAGATGCATACGATGCGGAGACGCGAAAATCCTTTAAACCAAAGTTTCCTGAACCCGTCATCAAAAAAAGACATGAAATCATATTTGAACATTAATAGACATGGATCTGTGATATCTTATGAGAACATCAAAAGAACAAATATCTTTTCCCCCGGTTGATCCAATTCTTACGGAAAAGCCATCATTGAAAAAATATGTTAAATACATCGGTTTTTTTGGTCCAGGGGCCGTTGTTGCCTCACTTACCATTGGAGCTGGGCAATTAATTTTAGGTCCTCAGCTTGGTGCATGGGCAGGACTTGCTTTGCTTTGGTTGATCACAATTAATGTTGGATCATATATGATTGCATATGTGAGCTTGCGATTCAGTATGCTTTCAGGTATTGGGTTGATGGATTTATTTGCAATTAAGACAAAGAAAGGGTGGTTTAACTGGTTGCTGATCATCATCATGTTGATTTTCATTCCTATTTTTGCTGCTTCGATTCTTACAACGCTTGGTCAATCTCTCGTATGGATCTTTGGGTTCGGTCATTATCTGGTCTGGGGTATCTCCATGTCATTGATCGCTGCAGCATTGGTTTTGCTTGGTAGATACCGACTTCTTGAAATATCCCAAGCAGTATTTGTCACAGTCCTTGCTATTGGTGCCATCGCTTCGGTTCTCCTTCTTATGCCTTCGTTGGATCTTATCGAGATTGGAACAAATCTATTATCCATTGGTCAAAACGTTCCTCAGAGTTATCCTAATTGGGTTGATGGTGTCGAAGGATTTCAAAAGACACCGATTCCGTTGGCAATGTTGGGCTATCTTGGAACTTTAACGTTTACCCTTATCACCCTTATCGGGTATCTTGGATGGATCAAAGAAAAGAAATGGGGTATTTTTGGAGGATCAGATAATTCGCAGCAGCTGTCCGATCGATTACTTTCCTCGTTCAGATCAAAAGGGAAAATTTTGTATCTTCCCACGTCTAAAACAGAAATAAAAAAATCTCGTTATTTGTTGAAACCTTTGTTCATTGATCTTGTTTTTGCGTTTCTTATTGTTTCAATCATTTCCATTTCATACATGATTGCGGGTAATAGTCTTCTTGGTTTGCAACCGGATGGTAGTGTCCTTCTTCCATCGGATGTGAATTTGTTAACAGTGCAAGGAAGGATATTTTCCTATATGGCTTCGTGGTTGGAACCATTGTTTAAGGTTAGCGTGTTCTTTGCATTGTTTGGAACGGTCTATGCTGGTTTTGAAGCGGGAACTCGTATGTTGTTTGAAACGGGAAAAACCATCATTCCGAAAATCAATAATCTAGAATATAAACGTTTCATGCTGTATGTACTGATTTACATCCTTACCATTGGCATTCCACTGGCCGTTCTTATGTATTATGGCTTATCGGTATTATTGATGTTGAGTCTAACGTTGATGTTTCTTGGCGTGTTTGGAGTGATCATCTATGGGGCAGGTGCCATTTATCTGAGTCAGAAGGTCCTTCCGGACCAGTATAAACTTAGTAAATTTGGTTTACTTATCGCCATCCTTGGCTTAGTGCTCCTTCTGATCCCTGTGTTTAACTTGTTCTTCTGACACGGACTCCTCACCAAATCTTCTTTCAATTGTAACAAATATCCTTTATATTTTTTTCCTTAATTGTTGATTTTTTTGATTTCCTTCTAAAAATAAGAAAAAATATAAATACATCAATAAAAATTAGCTTATATATGAATTTGACCCGCTACCTTTTCATATTTCTCATCATGAACCTATTAACCATTTCGATTTCCCCTTCCTTTATTCATGCTCAACCGGATATACGACCAATGAACCTTTCTGAATTTTCCTTCAACCAGAAACTTAGCATATCCCTAGACACCTCACACCCTCAAGCAATCCATCAGCCAATAGACATTCATGTTACTTTTGATCAATCCTGCTGGGCGAAAAATGAAACACAACATTCCATAAGGGTTGCCTATCACAATGGTGATGATTATAATGAAATTGAATCTCAGATCTATGATCTATCTCCTCGCGATGGAGGGCAAATCGAATCCTGTAGCATTGTATTTCTCATCCCTGAAGACGCAGATGGTAAAGAAACCTATCATGTTTTTTACAGCGACAAAGAAACCCAGGCACCAAGCTACCCAGATCATATCTCCGTGGTAGATAATCGTTATTTCTATGAACCGATAACAGGCCAGATCATGGATTTTGAATATTATCAGATAAATGAAGATGATAACGTAATTTATGGAATTTGTCAAAAAGGTGAACTTTTAGGAAATGGGATGTCAAATGCTGTTGTTAAACTCCTTCCAAATTCCAAGGAATTTGCTACAAAGAACGCTGAACAAATCGCAGGGTTCTACACAGGATACAGCATCAATCCGCCTGGGGAACATACCGGCACACAATGGGCTAAAGACATCAGTAAATCAATTCTTGTGGAAGGTAACCTCATGACCCGTATACGAGTCAAAGGAACTGCTCCAAATGATGAGCTTATGACTGATAATATCTATACCTATTATTACAGCCCAACCGACACGAAACGATTGCTGGTGAGTGTGAATCATCAAACGTTAAAGGACATTCAAGTCCAAGGTACTCAACAAAGAGAGGGAACACTTGCTTCATTATCCACCATCAAATCAAGAAGTGGTACCATCGACGATATGAACTTAGGGGAGATCTTTCCAAAAATCCATTTTTTTGGTACGGACGAAACCATCATTGATTATGACATCCCTACAGATCCCGATGTACATCCCGCAGAATGGATACTTGGATACAGTGATGACCAAAAACTGGGAGAAAAGGCTTGGCTCAGTTTCGACGACCCTGCGACCGGAAGGGCAAATGGCCTGATTTTTGAAAAACATACTGGCATCGTTGATGGAAACTTTGACGGCATCCAGGTGAAGGCTAGTGTTAATCAACATGTAAATCTCCCTGGCCTTGTAGCTTCCACTGGAGATGTCTATGCAATGAGAAATGCCTATGAAAATGGTGAGCATCGCACCACTCTTTCAAAGGGAGAAGATATTCATCTTAACTTGTTATATCTTTCATTACAAACCGGTGGATATGAGATTGTGGACCAGGAATCGGAGATTTTTCAAACACTCGTAAAAGACATTCCGATAATCCGAGGTAATGAAACAATCATTGAAGAACCCGGTGAAAAAATTCAAAGACATACCGTGAAAGCATCAGTTCATGGGACATTCTCTGCACCTCTTGGATCCCTTCTCTCAGCAGCACTTGGTAGAAATATTTCATATCTAACCGCTGAATTACACAAAACCACTACGATGGTCTCATCTGGAGCACTAGGACGATTGAAATTCAACAGTCTTGATCTCGATATTGAAGATAATGCAACATTCATTGAAAAGATACAGGCAGTAAGATCACTTTTTGACTTTAAGAACAGTACCTTTTTCAGAACAATAACCTTCACTGATGTCGAACCTGGCTCATATTTGATAAAGATATATAAGGAAAATCCAGCACGACACGATCAACGTCAATTCATTGGATTCACCATTGTTAGCGTCGCTGAGGACACATCAACCCGGATCAATTGTAAAAAGCAAACAACAGTAGAAACAACTATCACAGATCAGAACGAAAAACCAATAGAGGCAGCAGAAGCCTGGATATTTGTTGATGATGTTCTCATCTCACGTGAAACCTTTGATGATGCAGGAAAGGCAATACTTTCACTTCCCCTTTACACAAACCAAGAATTCACATTGCAAACAATATATGATGGATTTCTCATTGATGAGGAAACGATCTCATTGGGCATCCTAAACCGATTCAGACCATGGGAAACAGAGTTTACTATCAATCGATATGATCTAACATTAACCGTAACGGACACCCTTGGACTTCCACCAGGTATTGATCCTCGCCCCATGGTACGAAGCAATGAAATGATACAAGAAACAAATATTGCACCCAAACAGGAAAAAGAAGGCTCTTATCAGTTCAATGAATTATACGAAGCCAACTATGATCTTACACTTAAATATAAATCATGGGAATTCACTGAAACCGTGTCACTAACCGATGATAAAACACTTGACATTATGTTTCCTGCAGAATTTGATCTTGAAACAACTACGTTGAACCAAGTAGGTAATTCGATTGACAATGCCGATCTTATTTTAAAAAGAGATGGAAAAATAATCAAAACAACAATCAATGAAAATGGGATCGGAACGATCAGTGCACCACCTGGGACCTACATGTTAACCATCTCAACAGATGAAGCAACCATTGCAGCCCAGCAAGTAACCATCAAAGGGGATAGATCAATTCATCTTGTGAGCAATCAACCCTCCTTCATCCATCAAACACTTCCATTAATCCTCATTCTTTTCGGTATTGCAATAGCAGGATTATTCTATTGGAAAACAGGACGAAAAGATGGATTTTACATCCTATTAGCCTTTATTGTGTTAACCAGTCTTTTCTTACCTTGGTGGCAACTTCAAGGACAAACCAGTTCAGTTGAAACGACCTCTGAAACCTATTTGTATCCACCCGCCCTTATCACTCGAACAGAAGGTAATTCCATCATTGGCGGAGAAATAAGTGAAGTACCTGAAATTTTCACCACCGTTCTTTCCCTCTTAACATTGTTATCATTAGTCGCTTCAGCGCTCATTATCATTTTTCCCTTTATTTTAAAACGATTTCCAAAGATATCTTGGTTCATTCTCATCTGCATCCTTGTTCTTCTCATCCTAAACATAGCGTTATTCTGGATCACCATGAGTGAAGTGACAAAGATAGGTATCGGAGATTTCTTTGGATATGGGGATCTATCAATCTCATTACCTGGAGAATCAGAGCAACAAATCATCCCTTCGACATGGGGAGCAGGAAATGGGATGTATCTAACTATCGTAGCATTAATTGGCATATTCCTATTACGTTTTTTCCCACTGCTCAAAAAGAGATTGATCTTAAAAAGAGAGGGTTTTTAACACCTGTTTTACTTTAAGAATACCATGTTCATCCAGATCTTAACTTCATCAAATCTTTTAAGTAGATTCCAATTGTTTTACTAATCATGCAGATCTCAGAGATCTTTTATTCCATCCAAGGAGAAGGAATACATATCGGAATTCCAACCATCTTCATTAGAACAACAGGTTGTAATCTTCGATGTAGCTATTGTGATACCACTTATGCTTACGAAAATGGTACAACCATGAGCCTCTATCAAATTCTTTCAGAGATCAGATCGTTTCACTGTAAGAACATTTGCATTACTGGAGGAGAGCCTCTTTTACAGAGAGAAACCATTTCTTTAATAACCATGTTACAAGAAAAGGAGTATAATGTTTGCCTTGAAACGAATGGAAGTGTACCTATACCGCTGATTACCAACAGGGAAAATCTTATGATCTCAATGGATATGAAAATGCCTTCATCAATGATGGACAATTATAATATTATTGAAAATATCAAACAGCTTACCATCCAAGATCAACTAAAATGTATCATAGGAAATAAAACGGATTATGATTTTGCAAAAAAGCTATTAAGTCGACATCATCCCTTTTGTCCTGTGATCTTTCAACCGGTGTGGGGTACGAACATAAAAGATCTTGCCTTATGGATCCTTAATGATGGTTTAAGCGTTCGAATTGGATTGCAATTACATAAAATCATTTGGGGGGCTAACTCTCGCCGGTAATATCGAATTTTTTTGAACTATCACAAACTATTTAGCCCTTAAGTGTATTGTGAGGTGGAGACTGAAACGTCGATATAAAAGAGAGTTCCTACACAATCGTATATTGTAAATAGGATAGAGAAATTGTAAAATGTATGAGGTGAAAAAGAAAGATGCAACCGACAAACATGGCATATGATAGAGCAATTACTGTTTTTTCTCCAGATGGACGACTTTTTCAGGTTGAATACGCTCGTGAAGCGGTCAAACGTGGGACGACAACTGTTGGATTGAAATATGACACTGGTGTTGTCTTAATTGTTGATAAAAGGATTTCTTCACGGTTAATTGAACCTAATTCCATTGAAAAAATATTTAAAATAGATGATCACGTTGGCTGTGCGACATCAGGTTTAGTGGCTGATGCTCGTTCACTTATCGATCGTGCTCGTATCGATGCACAGATTAATGAGATAACCTATGATGAGAAGATTCATGTAAAAACACTTGTTAAGAAAATATGTGATTTTAAGCAGACATATACCCAATATGGTGGTGTTCGACCGTTTGGTACAGCACTCCTTGTTGCAGGATATGATGAAACCGGACCACGATTGTTTTCAACTGATCCATCTGGTGCACTCATGGAATACAAAGCAAGTAGTGAAGGTTCTGGAAGAAACGGAGCTATGAGCTATTTTGAAGAACATTACAAGGAAGGTCTTTCGAAAGAGGAAGGTATCCTCCTTGGCGTGAGGGCGTTGCATCAAGCAACGGAAGAAAAACTTAATCCCGAAGCGACTGAGATTGGAGTTGTTGGAAAGGACCTTTCGTTTAAAATTCTCCCACAAGAAGAATCAAAGGCCCTCGTTGAAAAAGCGATTGGAGGAAACTGAGTTTGGTTAGTCTTGATGATGCAGTTATCGCCCGATTAAAGAAAGGTGAACATCTTTTTGAGATATTGGTAGATCCTGATGCTGCGGCAGAGATCATCGAAGGTAAAGACCTTGACATCCTACAAATTATGGCTATAGACGCTATTTTTTCTGACGTGAAAAAAGGCATCCATGTTTCTGAAGAGGCTTTACAGGAACAATTCGAAACAACAGATATATCAACCATCGCAGAACACATCATCAAGCAAGGCGATATTCAGCTCACTACTGAACAACGCCATAGAATGCAAAAAAACAAGCAAAAAAGAGTCGTTGAACATATTGCAAAAAACGCAATGGATCCACAGACTAAAACACCTCACCCGCCAGCTCGTATCGAACGTGCCATGCAAGAAGCAGGGGTGCATATCGATCCGTTCAAACCAGTAAGTGATCAGGTGAAATCAACGGTTAATGCCATCCGTCCTTTGATACCACTTTCGATGGAACGGATAAAGGTTACTGTGAAAATCCCTGCAAAATTTATTGGAAAAGCTTATGGTGTTGCTCGGTCCTTTGGTGTCCTTGAACAAGAGGACTGGCAGTCAGATGGGTCATGGGTTGGCGTTGTTCGTCTTGCTGCAGGTATGCAAAATGATTTTTACGAAAAACTCAACGAAGTCACAAAAGGAAATGTTTCTACAAAGGTTCTCAAATAAGCCATCATCATTAGATAGTAATCATTCACTCTTAGTAGGAGGCATCATTGTATGACGAAAACAGCTAGAGAAATTGTGATACCAAGTCAATATCTTGGCGACACCAATGAATTTAAGGCAGGCCGAGGAACATTGATTGACCATGGAAAGATCTATGCAAAGATCCTTGGGATTTTAAATAAAAATCCTCCTTATATCAATGTTATTCCCATTAAGGGAAAATATGATCCGGTTGAAGGGGATGTCATCATTGGTTATATAGAAGGGGCAATGTCTTCAAGCTGGCTTGCAGATATCAATGCACCATATCCTGCGTTATTACATGTGAGCGAGGTCCCATGGAAGGTTGATTTTGGCGAAACCGAAAAATATTTAAATACCGGGGATGCCATCATGGCAAAGATTCTTTCAGTGGATTTGGAAAAGAAGCTGAATATAACGCTGAAAGATCGGAACCTGTACAAAATACGTGGCGGTCACATTATCACTGTTGGACCTTCGAAGGTTCCACGCATCATTGGAAAAAAAGGATCCATGATAAATTTACTAAAAAAATATACTCGTTGCCGGATTTTTGTTGGTAAAAACGGACGGATATGGATCGATGGTGATGACCTTCAAATAGCCAATACTATCCAAGCGATTCGCCTCATTGAACAAGAATCAATTTCATATGGGCTTACAAACAAGGTTGAACAACTCTTAAAATCGTTAGATTAAAAGGAAGTGAAAAATACTATGGAATCAGATATTGAACTTATCGATGAAAACGGTAAACGTCTTGATGGACGAACATTTGATCAAATTCGTAATATTAAGATAGAAGCAGGTGTGTTACATCGAGCTGATGGATCCTGTTATTTAGAGTGGGGTGGCAACAAAGTGGTTGCTGCAGTATATGGACCCCGTGAAGCAATTCCAAGACATACACAGAATCCATTACGAGCTATCGTGAACGCTCGGTATAATATGGCAGCGTTCAGTGTGGGTGACAGAAAGAGACCGGGTCCTGATCGAAGAAGCCGTGAGATATCAAAGGTGATATCAGAAGCATTGGAAAAAGTTGTTTTAATTGATTTGTTTCCTCGAGCTGCAATTGATGTTAATATTGAAATCCTTGATGCTGAAGCAGGAACACGTTGCGCAGGACTTACTGCAGCAGGTGTTGCTCTTGCCGATGCAGGTATCCCCATGCGTGATATTCCTGTTTCCTGTGCCGCAGGAAAGATAGGTGCTGACGTAAAAGATGGCATGGTCACTGGGGGACATGTCGTTTTGGATCTGGGAAAAGAAGAAGATAATTTTGGAAATGCGGATCTACCTATCGCTATTTCACCCCGTACCAATGAGATCCTTCTTTTACAAATGGATGGACATCTGACACAGGAGGAGTTCGACAAAGCAATGGATTTAGCAATGAATGGATGTCATCAGGTTTACAAATTGCAAAAAGAGGCACTGATCAATAAATATGTTACTGATGTTGAGGAGGTGGAATAAATATGACTATTTCTCCTACGATCAAAAAGAACTATCTTCATAAACTTGCAGAGCAACAAAAACGAGCAGATGGACGTCAGTTTGATGAATATCGTAACATCTCTATTGAAACGGGTATTATAAGTAAAGCTGAGGGATCGGCACGAGTAAAAATCGGTAACACTCAAGTTGTTGCAGGTATTAAAATAGGTGTTGGTGAACCTTATCCTGATACTCCAAATGCTGGTGTGATGACCACTGCTGCTGAATTGATTCCATTGGCCTCCCCGGATTTTGAAGCAGGTCCCCCTCGAGAAGATGCAATTGAACTTGCTCGGGTTGTGGATAGAGGGATCCGAGAATCCAATGTAATTGATTTTGAAACATTATGTTTAATTCCAGGAGAAAAGATCTGGATCGTCTTTATTGATATCCATATCATTGATTATGATGGAAACTTATTTGATGCTGCTAGCCTTGCAGCTCTTGCTGCATTGTACGATTCCGCCATTCCATTGGATCAATTGGAGGATGATATCCGTGGAGAGTTTGAGAAAAAATTAATTGACTCTGGCATTAAACCCGTGGAAAGGATAGTAAAAACAAAATCTCGTGATGAAAAAACAGTTCAATGTTATCCTATTCCCATGCGTGAACCCCCGATTTCTTGTACGTTTGCTAAATTCAACAATGCTGTTGTCGTTGATCCATCTCTTGACGAGGAAGATATCGCAGAAGCACGATTGACCGTTGCAACCGACTCCAAAGGTGCCATTAGAGCAATGCAAAAGGGGTTAAAAGGGAGTTTTACCCTGGATGAGATAAAAAAGATTATAAAAGACTCCTTTGTTACCGGGAACGCGTTAAGAAAACAATTAAACGAGAGCACGGGTAGGTAATCATGGCAAAGAGAACTAAAAAAGTTGGTTCCGCTGGGCGATATAAGGCACGATATGGTGTTCGTTCCCGAAACCGGATTCGAAATGTGGAACTCATTCAACATCAGAAACATATTTGTCCAAGTTGCGGCCATCGGTCAGTGAAACGAGTTGGTACATCTATTTGGCAATGCCGGAAATGTGATATCAAATTTGCAGGTGGAAGTTATATTCCTCGAACTGAAGTTGGCCTAAATGTTGAAAAAGTGATTCGTGGAAGCAAACGACGTAGTCTTGAAGAAGAATTTGAAGACGAATTAGAGTGATCAAATATGGCAGGATATCGATGTGGTGTTTGTAAGAAAACCGTGAAATTTGATGTGAAAAACATTGGTATGCAATGTCCTTATTGTGGAAGTAAAATATTTTATAAAGAACGACCTACGGTGGCAAAACATATTCAGTCCAAATAAGCTGCTTTGCCATTAAGTCGTTAGAATATTGGTCCATCCATATGGATATGAAGGATACTTTATTAATTTCAGCATGTTCTTCAATAATACTACCTTCCACTAATAACTCTCTTTTTGAAGCGTAATGAGATTTTTTCAGGGATGTGATCTTTTCTTAAAGCGAATCATGTTCCGTTGTGTGAAGTCAGTGGTGATACTCTTGTTCCAATGCTTTTCTTGCCCTATTTAGCTCCTCTTCATAATACGGCAAATCATCATATTCATTTCGTTGTTGAAAACGAATGAATGATAATCTATTCATTTTTCTCTCCTCTCTTCTTTAGCCAACACACTTCAGACATTCTTATTCGCTTAGAAAGATCTCTGACAACATGGTGACAAAGCGTTCGCTGAACTTTCCACCATTATACTCATCAACAACATTCATCTTCCCAGGCATATACCACTCTCTCCTCAAAAAGAAATATGATATAATGGTATTTAAAGATTCCTAAATAAGGTATTTTTATTCATAAAAGGACTACTATTAATTTGGTAAACTAAGTAAAATCGGTAAAAAGGAACAACTGAAACAATTGCATTCCAGGAAGGGGAAGAATGAAAGGGGAACAATTTTTTATCCATCCTTCCTCATCACCTCACCACTTCCCCATCCTCACCATCTGAATGCACATCCCGTGCATAACGAGCGTAATGCATTTTCTTTTTTTATAATTTGTTAAATTTTTAAAGTTTGCAATATTTGTGTTTGCGATTCAAACCTTGTTAGATCTCCCCTCAACTAGTTTATATTTTAACCCAATGAGAAATGCGAAAAGTATTTTGTCACATAATCGATACTTCCTCAATAGTTGATCCCCATGCATACTGCTGAAATAATATTTCATTTTGATGAAAAGAATACTGCTAAGATCATTTATGAATCACTTCTCCCAGAACTTGCAAAAGATATTCCACAAACAACGACAAAGTTAACTTTTAATGGCAACATACTCACTCTTCTTATCTCTGCAAAAACAACCCCGATTCTCAGAGCGGCTATCAACTCATACAGTCGATGGATCGAAACAGTATTGCAAGTTCAAGAGGTATAGCCATTCGCCCCACTGAAAAAAAATTCTTAATGGTTTATTAGAAACGTTTCATCTCTTTTTGGCCCCGTTGAAACAACATGAATAGGAATATCTAAGTAAGATTCTATGAAGGCTAAATAGGATTGAGCTTGTTTAGGTAAACTAGAAAGTGATAAGGGAGATTCAATGACATCCCAACCAGTAAACTCCTTATAAATTGGTGTTACTTGATAAACATCTTCAATGGCTGAAGGAAAGCCTTTTATTTTTTTCCCATCTATTTCATAGCCTATGCAAATCTTAACGATATCCAATCCATTTAAAACATCTAATTTTGTTATTGCAAGATGCGTTATTCCTGAAAGCATGCAAGCATGTTTTACCACCATGAGATCAAGCCAACCACAGCGACGAGGGCGACTGGTCGTGGTACCAAACTCATGACCCTTCTCCTGCAAATATTTCCCAGTTTCATCGGTAAGTTCAGTTGGCATAGGGCCTTCACCAACCCTTGTGGTATATGCTTTCACAATTCCAATGACTGATCCTATCTTGTTAGGTCCGACACCGGCCCCTGAACACACACCACCAGATATAACATGTGAAGATGTGGTAAATGGATATGTACCAAAATCAACATCCAACATGGTCCCTTGAGCACCCTCAAACAATACTTTTTTATCCTGTTGAAACGCTTGATGTAACAAAAGTGCAGTATCTTTCACAAAAGGTTTAAGTTTTCGACCGATGGTCAATAAATCTTCAACCAGTTTGTCTTCATTTAACACATCATCGATCTGATATACCTTAAACAATGTTTGTTTCACAGGTATGATCTTCTGTAACCTGTTCCGCAATCGTTTCTCCTCTAATAAATCCCCCATTCGAATACCAAGACGAGCTATCTTATCGCTATAACATGGACCTATACCACGTTTTGTTGTACCAATTTTTTCATCACCACGCAACTGTTCTTCAGCACCATCCAGTAATTTATGATATGGCATAATCACATGAGCTCGATCACTAATATACAAGTTCAATGGCACACCACGTTTTTCAAGCATGCTAAGCTCATCAGCCAACACAGCAGGGTCAACAACACATCCGTTGCCAATCACTCCAGTCTTTCCTTGTATCAATCCAGATGGGACAATATGAAGTTTGTAGACCTCTTCATCTACAACGATAGTATGTCCTGCATTGTTCCCCCCTTGAAAACGGACAACAAATTCAGCATCCTTAGAAAAATAATCAACAATCTTTCCTTTTCCTTCATCGCCCCATTGAGTTCCAATTACAACTGTCGCTGACATGTAAGAATCACAATTCAGGGAAATCTGTAAGCACTACATAAACCTGCTGTTCATCTCATTTATCCCCACAGTATTTAACCCTCAGTATTATCCTAAACAATAATTTTTTAAAAGATAAATGATCAAGATATCAACCCGATTCATTCAGTCATAAGAGAAAGATCAATTGATGGGGGATTTTCCAAATGTTTTTTTACAGTACAAAGACTTGCTGCTTTCAACAGTGCATCTTTATATTTCATTGGGAACTGATCACCTACTTGGATATTCATCATAATTTTTTCCACTAAACCCGTTGTATCAGTTTCCTTTGTTCTCAGTAAAATTTTTAATGAATCCGTCGGAATGTTTCTTTTTTGGCAAAAACGTAACACATAAATCCCAGTACAGGTCCCAATTGAGGAAAGAAACAATGAAAAAGGATCCGGTGAATCACCATTTCCTCCATTATCAACTGGTTGGTCCGTCTTTACAACAAAACCATTGAAATGTGCATTGACCTTTTTTCCTCCTGCAAAATTAATATTCATTTCCATGTGACAACACCTACTCTTTTTTTATGATTCCTTCATTATTATCCAAAGATTTATAACAGATTCCCTTGTATAGCGTTTTTACCCTATGACTCCCAAATGGAAAAAATCACCATCGCAATCAACAGAACCTATCGACATAGACTTCCTAAATCAGGAAATTGGAAAACAATTCCCCTTTTATGATATGAAACGAACACAAAATGGAGTTGTATTTTTTTGTAACATTGATAAATCCATTTTCAATAATCGTTTTTCAGCATTGCGGGAAAGACTCGCAGAAAATGATTATATCCCATTATATCGTAACGAACATGGAGAAGATGTCATTTACGTTATGAGAAAACCAGTACAAAAACAAAAACCGGTCTGGATCAACCTCATTTTGCTCATTGCTACGATTATTACCACACTTCTTACAGGATCGCTTCTTCAACTTGGATATGGGGATTTACAATCCGTTCCAAATCTGTTAGACGTGTTTCAACCGCAAAACTTACTGGCAGGAGCATTGTTTTTTTCCCTGCCGTTAATCAGTATTCTATTTGTTCATGAAATGGGCCATTATTTTTTCTCAAGGAAACATCAATTGCAAACATCCCTTCCCTTTTTCATCCCGGTCCCACCGATTCTTCCAGGATTTAACATTGGGACTTTTGGAGCCCTTATCTCCAGTGGTGATCCCATGCCGGATAAGAAGACATTATTTGATGTTGGTATCTCTGGACCTATTGCTGGATTCATTGTTGCCGTTCCTGTAACCATCATTGGCCTTCTTACTTCTAATATTGTTTCCATTTCTGCAATTCAAACAGGTGAGACCATTCTTGGAACGTCTCTATTGTTCTCGATTCTTTCAAATGTTTTTTTATCTATTCCTGAGGGATTCGCACTGGATCTCAATTCGATTGCTTTTGCAGGATGGATCGGATTATTAATCACTTCCATCAATCTTCTTCCCGCAGGACAACTTGATGGTGGACATATATTCAGAGCAGTTCTTGGAGATAAGCAAAAATATGTAGGATGGTTTGCTGTTATTATCATGGTTTTCACCGGATGGTGGTTTTTTGCTTTTATCATATTATTAATCATTGGTATCAATCATCCGCCACCATTGAATGATGAATCTGAACTTGATGGTAAACGAAAGGCTCTTTTTTTTGTAGCTGTTGCAATTTTAATTCTTTGTTTTATCCCGTATCCGATACTGGCTCTCTAATTCAATTGTTCAAAAATCTTTTTTTCTTTTCAGCTTTAAAAAAAACGAATCATAATGTTTAAAACCAATGAATACCTATCCCCTAGCAAGTGAAGCTATGATGAAGACATACCTAAAAATCTTATTCAGTAGCGAAGGGTCAACTCCTTCTGAAATAAAAGATCTTCTTTTGAACATGGGATTCAAAGCTGCGAAGGGTAACTATGATTTTGTCTATGAGTGGGATACAGAATCCACTAGTGTTGACGAACTTATCTGGTTTGCTGATAAGGTTCATGCTGCATTGAGCCATAGCCATGTGTTATTTGACATTGAAACTATTTAATTCTAAATTTAATATAGGTTCAAATATATATACTACTTTTTCGAAAAATCATTTGTTCCTATTTTTTTTATTATACTTTATTGCCTGTTGAAAAACACCCATTAATGTATGGTATTCCCATTTCGATGGAAGTGCACGCCCCATCATTCGAGCAAACATTACCTTTGTCTTATCTTTTTTATGATCTGGATAATGAATAGCTTCAAGTAACGATGCAAATGAATCCAACAACATTCTTTTCTCGTTTCCATCAATCCGGTGGGGTGTTAATGGAAGATGATCCTTTGATTCTTTAGCCGAGAACATTGCATATAACACTAAGGAAACTGCATGTGAAAGATTTAGCGATGCATATGATTCACTGGTGGGGATGGTCAGAAGCATGTCACATATTGAAAGTTCTTCAATGAGCAATCCATAATCTTCTCTTCCGAAAACTAATCCTATCGTTCCATCCACCTGTTGAATTCGTTCTACAAAATCTTCTAAAGAGATTGGAATTCGGATATGTTTTTTTTCTGAATTGGTAAATATTGCTGAAGTGCCAACGAGAACATCGACTTGAGAAGCTGCTTTTTCAAATGAATCATATATTGTTGCTGAATCCAGTATCGATGTTGCATGAACTGCACGAGCATAGGCTTCATCATCGAGATTACAAGGGTTAACAAGAATTAATTGATCAACTTTAAAATTCATCATACTTCGAGCAATCGCACCAACGTTACCGCTATATTTTGGTTCAACAAGAATCACCGTAACTATTGAAATAGTTGTACACCATCCAAAACCAAATCGATTTTTTACTTGATTCGGAACTCTTTTTCTTTCTCAGAGAACATAAGCTGATATTTCGAGGGTAGATGACGTGCAGCGGTCTTTAATTCAGCATGATTCTTCATAAACTCCGATCGTTTCTTTGTTTCAAGCTCCTTTAGTAAAAAACGTCTGTTTTTAAGAAAGCTATACAAATAATAGCCTCCAGTAAGAGCAACCACCGCACCAATGATCAATACATAGAGACTCCATGCTAAAATAGTCTCATCTATAGTTAAGAAACCTGTAAGTGCCTCTTTAAAAAACGTGCCAAGAATCCCAAAGATCAAGGTCACCATTCCAACGATCAACAAAGCGATACTTATTCCAAAAATATACTCTTTCCATATTCTTCCAAGCATATTTGCCATGATATCATTCCTCTTATTGTCTCATTTCTTCATTAATATGTTTTTGCAAATCTCATCCAGGTCTGCGCCTGTTTATGACAAGTAACACACTGATGATTTTTAACATTTTCATCTATTTCAATAGGTTCTCCCAACGTATTTCCATCTAATATTTCTTCGACTTCAAGAGCACAGCTATCAGATCCGCACCAGGGCAATTGAACGATACCTATATGGTTTTTCGCATCATCAAGTGTCATTACCACATGAGTTTTTTCATCCAATAATTTTTTTGCCTTTTCAAACAGATGTCGCGATATTTCATCAAGAGAGTCGGAAACAATACGAACGATATCATCAATCGGAACGCTCATTTTTCCATCTTTACTTCTTGAAACAAGGACAACTTGCTTGTTTTCGATATCTCTTGGTCCAATTTCTAATCTAATGGGAACACCCTTTAGTTCCCAATCATAGAATTTGCTACCTGGATTTATATCCCGTTGGTCTATATGCACCCGTAACCCTTTATTTGAAAGATTGTCAGCAACACTATGGCATGTTTCCAAGACTATATCCTTACGTCCCTTAAAAATAATCGGAATGATCACAAGTTGTATGGGTGCCACATCAGGTGGTAAGATAAGTCCTTTATCATCCCCATGAATACCAATGATTGCCCCAAGCAAACGCTCACTCATTCCATAAGTGGTTTGATGAACGTAAGCATGGCTCCCTTGTTCTGTTTCATAGGTGATATCATAGGGTTTGGAAAAATTATCCTTATACTGATGGATGGATCCAAGCTGTAATGTCCGACCAGATGGCATGAGAACATCAATACTGATAGTATAGTGGGCACCAGCAAATTTATCCCAATCAGGACGCTTATTAAAGATATATGGAAGACAAAGTTTTTTAAGAAGTCTATCTGCAATTTCCTTATCTTGTTGAATTTGACATTCAGCATCATTGAAATCAACATGACAAGTGTGCGCCTCAAAAAAGTGAATTTCACGAACCCGGATGAATGCTCTTGTTTGTTTTGTTTCATATCGAAACGAATTCACGATTTGGTACGTTTTCAATGGTAGATCTGCATGTGATCTAATCCATTGATTAAACACAGGATACATTGCAGTCTCAGAAGTAGGTCGAAGTAGCCATCGCTCCTCCAATTCAGTCTGACCTGCATGTGTAACCCAAAAAACCTCACTTCCAAATCCTTCGATATGATCTGCTTCTTTTTGAAAAAGTCGTTCAGGTATCAACAAAGGAAACATGACCTCCTGATGATCCGTCTTATCCATTTCCTTTCGAATAAGCTTGTCAACATGTGACATTAGTCGCCATCCGTAAGGACGCCAAACATTCATCCCTTTGATCGGATAGCGTTTATCACAAAGATCTGCTAGTTCTACAATTTCATTGTACCATTCGTTGAAATCTTCACTTTTCTTATATTTAGTTTCAGGCATAACCTTTTCGACCTTTAAGGGGAAAAAGAAATATTACTCTTAAAGATGACGGTTTATTATTAAAAAAAAATTACATG
>CAYOTP010000030.1:0-20480 GCA_964406955.1 uncultured Thermoplasmatales archaeon
ATTTACGATTTCGACGATTACGTCGATACATCCTTCTCTCAAGGAGTTTTTTCGGGATGTCAGTACGGAGTTGTATCTCTGCGTTCAAAACTTCCTTTATTTGATTTCTTCTAAGATTTTCACTACGAAATCATAGAAGGGCTCAACCGTACTAATCTTTATTTGTTCTTCTGGTGAATGTGGATATTTTATAGTTGGACCAATAGAGATCATGTCCATTCCACCGAATTTTTCACCGATGATACCGCATTCAAGACCGGCATGAATTGCTTCAACTAATGGTTCGTTCCCATATGTCTTTTTATAGATCTGTTTGGCCAGTTGTAACACGTTTGATTCAAGATCAGGTTTCCAACCAGGATAGGGTTCTTCTTCGTCCACTGATCCGCCTGCAAGTATAGTTGCTGCGTGGATGCGATCACGAAGATCTTGTAATGCTGACATGATGGAACTTCGGGAGCTTAACATAACATAGGCATGATCTTCCTTTATGGTTGCCTTTGCTAGATTCGTTGATGTTTCCACTAGCCCATCAATGTCATAGCTCATTTTTTCAACGCCATGTGGCAATCCATGCAGAAGATTAAGAATTTTTTCTTGCGAATCCAATGTAAGCATAGATGATGGGGCCTCAACAGAGGTCAATGTGAATGAAAACTTTGGATCTATTGGTTCATATTCTTTGAGGATATGGTCTGCCTCTTTGTTCGTTATCTTTTCAATGGCATCTTTGTTTTGAGCAGTTACTCCAATGATTGCATGTGCTTCACGGGGAATTGCGTTATGTTTATCTCCTCCATTGAAATTGGCAAGGACGATGCCATCGGTGTTATGATCAGCCTTCCAAAGAATTCTTGTAAGAAGTTTTACAGCATTTCCACGTTGCTCATGGGCATCCACACCTGAATGACCACCTCTCAGACCACTTACATTAGCTTTTAACCAAGTTAAGGAAGTATCCACTTTCTTCATTGATAGGGGGATAGAGAGTTCAGAATTACCACCACCAGCACAACCCACGGTGATCACACCCCAATCCTCACTGTCAAGATTCAATAATGTTTTGCCGGAGAGCATATCGGTAGATAATGCGAACGCTCCAGTTAGACCTGTTTCTTCATCAACGGTAAATAACGCTTCAATTGGGCCAAGGGTAAGAGAATCATCTTCAAGGATGGCAAGTGCAGCTGCAACACCGATACCATTATCTGCACCAAGGGTTGTTCCTTTTGCGGTTAGAATATCCTCCTTTTTTACAAGTTGAATGGGGTCCTTTGAAAAATCAAACGTCACATCACTGTTTTTTTCACAAACCATATCCATATGGCCTTGTAAGATAACGGTGGGTTTATCTTCCATACCTTTGTCAGCTGGTTTTTTTATGACCACGTTCCCTACATCATCAACCTTGTATTGCAACTTATGTTCTTTTGCAAAGGAAATGATGTATTCTTGGATTTTTTCCTCGTGTTTACTGCATCGGGGAATCTTACTGATCCCCTCAAATTGTTTCCATAATAATTTCGGTTTTAAATCTTTCACAACAGACATAATATATGCCTCCCGCACACATCTTCAAAAACTAGTAACAATAGATGCCATAAAAGGTTTACTTAGTGGAAAAATATGGCAATTATTTAAATAAGTATGATGTATTTCCGTTCTTCCGAGGCTTGATATCTTATGGACTGGGGAATGAAAAACCGGTTATCAAAAATTATACGACCAAAAGATGGACGAACCGTTATGCTTGCTGTTGATCATGGCTATTTTATGGGGCCAACAACAGGACTTGAAAATATTGAAAAAACTGTGAAACCGTTATTGCGTTATGCAGATACCTTAATGCTTACGAGGGGTGGATTACGAAATTACATAGACCCGCAGACAAACATACCAATTGTTCTTCGAGTTTCAGGTGGAACAAGTATTCTTAACAAGGAGCATTTGTTGCATGAGGGAACCGTTGTTGATGTTGAGGATGCCATTCGATTGAATGTTTCAGGCGTTGCCTTTTCAATTCTTGTTGGACAATCATTTGAACGAGATACGCTCCTTGGCATGACGGAGTATATTGATAAATGTGAACGATATGGTATCCCTGTTTTAGCGGTTACTGCTGTTGGTCGTGGACTTGGGAAGGATGCTAAATATCTAAGTCTGGCGAGCAGAATGGCAGCTGAACTTGGTGCTCATATTGTGAAAACGTATTATTGTGATAAGTTTGAACAAGTGGTGGATACTTGTCCTGTACCCATTGTGATAGCAGGTGGGAAGAAACAACCTGAGCAAGATGCGTTACAGATGGCCTATGATGCATTGCAAGCTGGTGCTTGCGGGGTTGATATGGGGAGAAATATCTTCCAGAGCAGTAATCCTGTTGCCATGATGAAAGCAGTCAATGCAATCGTGCACAAAAAATATGATCCGAAAGAAGCTTTTGATCTCTTCAAAGAACAATGATCTTAGATACCATGAGTCGATAACGTCGATTCCATAATCAATGGGATTTTTCTTTTCCATGAATGGGACAAATTAGTGTTTATTTTTAGAAATATTTTTGACTCATTATCAGTTCTCCCAATTGGTGATATGTATTACTGATTCAATGAACGTAGCGATGTATTACAACAATAATGATGTTCGGATAGAGCGGCAACCAATACCTTCTCTTTCAGATGATGAAATCCTAATAAAAATCATGGCAAGTGGAATATGTGGAAGCGATGTCATGGAATGGTATCGAATAAAAAAAGCACCCCTTGTTTTAGGTCATGAGATATCAGGAATCGTTAAAGAAGTTGGTAAGGATGTCAAAGGTTTCAAAGCAGGTGATCGTGTGTTTGCCACCCATCATGTTCCCTGTAACACTTGCAGGTATTGTTTACATGATGATCATACGAATTGTCATTTGCTCCATTCAACAACGTTTTATCCTGGAG
Source organism: uncultured Thermoplasmatales archaeon (assembly GCA_964406955.1). Classification (GTDB taxonomy): domain Archaea; phylum Thermoplasmatota; class E2; order DHVEG-1; family DHVEG-1; genus EX4572-165. The sequence continues at coordinate 2,943 of CAYOTP010000030.1, forward strand.
GTTTTGCTGAATACGTCCGAATTCCTGCAGTCAATGTAGATCGTGGAACGTTTCATCTACCTGAAACCATGAGCTTTGATCAAGGAACCTTCATCGAACCTCTGGCCTGTGTGATTAGAGGATTTCGAAAAGCATGTTTTACACCTGTAAAATCAGTCTTAGTTCTTGGGAGTGGTATTGCAGGAATGCTTCACATTAAACTTGCTAATGCGTATGGATCTACCAGAGTGTTTGCAACGGATATATCTGAGTATCGGATGGACTTAGCTAAAAAAATCGGTGCAAATGAAGTATTTCATGCAACTGATGAAGTCAGTAGCCTTCTTCGGAAACATAACGATGGCCGTCTTGCTGATATCGTTGTGCTTACCGCAGGTGTTTCCGCAGCCGTCAAACAAGCATTTTCCTGTGTTGAACCGGGGGGAACCGTCGTTTTGTTTGCACCAACGATGCCTGGAGAAAAAATTCCACTGGATCTTTTTGATATTTGGAACAAACAAATTCATGTTGTTTCCACTTATGCCGGTGCAGGAAAAGATATTCTTGATGCCATTGATCTTCTTTCCTCTTCAAAAGTTACAATTGAAGATCTCATTACCCATAAACTCCCACTCACTGATGCACAGAAAGGATTTCATCTTGTCGCTGAAGCAGATGAATCAATGAAGGTTATCTTACTGCCTCATGAAACGTAAAAGAGGAAAAAATATTATTTTTCCCCATCGTTTTTTCCTTTTTCCATGTCTAACGTATAATGTCCATCTGCTTGGATTTCTGGTTTCTTTTTGATTAGATAATAAAACGCTGCGAAGAAAAGGATGAATCCAAAGGCAAAGAGTAAGACAAACACAAGGATTATTGCTAGAATGGTCAATCCAAAAAGCATTGCTGCCAAAATTGCGATTATCTCAAGGAAATAAAGAATAGAAAAGATTGCCACTGCAAATAAGCAAGCAGCAATAAGAACTCCTATCAGTTCCTGCTTCATCTTCCCAAAGACTCCTTCACCAATGTTCCAACAACACCACTGTTACTTCCAGAGGTGTTCTGCCGTGGTAGAAATGGCGATAGAGCTGATGCAAGATTTGCGATGTCCATCGATTGCAATATTACTTTTCCCGGTCCCTTCAGAGTGGTAAGAAATAATCCTTCTCCGCCAAAAAACATGGTTTTAATTCCTTTAACTCTTTGAATGTCAAAATTTACAGTATCCTCCCAGCCTACAACACTACCGGTATCTACCTTTAGGATCTGATCTTGCTGTAAATCAAATTCAACGAAATCACCACAGGCATGGATGAATACTTGCCCCTGTCCACCTAACTTCTGCAAGATGAATCCTTCTCCGCCGAAGAATGCTGATCCAAGTCTCTTTTGAAACCCAAGGCTTAATTCTACACTATCTTCAGCGACAAGAAACGCATCTTTTTGTACCATCCAGTGGTTTCCTGAATTGATCTCTAATGCTTTGATTGTTCCAGGTACCGCTCCACCGAAGGAAACCATTCCTTCTCCCGCGGTTGTGGTGAATTCAGTTAGAAACATGGTTTCACCCATGAATTTTCTACCAATACCTTTGAGAAGACCTCCTCTCATTTTTGCTTCCATGTTCACGTTTCCACTCATGTAAACCATTGTTCCTGCTTCAGCATAGATTTTTTCATTTGGGCTGAGCTGAATGGTAACAAGTTGTAAATTATCTCCCGTTATTTTATGATTCATGTTGGCACCTTTAACCAATTTTTTTAGTTTGGTAGTATCCAGTTTTTATATTTTAACTTATTTTTTCAAAACATTAATCATGTGGATCTTTATTTTCCCTGTCAAGTTATGAAAAAAATTAGAGCGATATGGGAACTTATGCGTCTTGAACATGGGGTGATGTTAGCTCTTGCGATTTTCATTGGTTCGATTATTTCATTACAGGCATCAGAGGGTTTATCACTTGATGTTTTTCCGTTTGATAAGTTTTTTTTAACCTTTTTTGTTGCCTTGTTTTTAGAGGCCAGTACCTTTGCATTGAATGATTATTTTGATCTTTCTATTGATGTTGCGAATAATCGAATCGATCGGCCTCTTGCTCGAGGCGATATCGATCCGAGAGTTGCATTATACATCTTCATTGTTTTATTTCCTCTTGGTATCGTCTTTTCATATTTTGTCAATATGACCTGTTTTATTATTGCCCTTATCACCGCATTATTTGCTATTTTGTATGATGTGTTCCTAAAGAAGATTAAGTTACTCAGTAATTTTTATATAGCGTATGTGATGGCAATTCCTTTTGTCTTTGGTGCTGCAGCTGTGCAAACTTCCGATGCTGTTCTTCTGTCTTTGAATCCTTCGGTCATCATTATTTCTCTGATTGCGTTTCTGGCAGGATCTGGCCGGGAGATTATGAAGGATGTGATGGATTTCAAAGGTGATAGTAAACAGGGAGTAAAATCGTTTCCAAGATATATCGGTACTAACTGGTCTAAAAGAGTTGCTTCTGTTTTTTATCTAGTGGCTGTGGGGTTGAGCTTTATTCCCTTTTTATCTTCATCCTACGAATTGTACTTTGGTAATTATGTGTACCTTGGTTTAGTGTTGCTCACGGATGTATTACTGGTGTTTACCTGCCTTCAGTTGCTTTTCAATGAATCAATCGATTTTCCAAAAATTCGAAAGATAACGTTATTAGCTATTTTTTTCGGTCTGGTTTCTTTTTTCTTAGGAGCTTTTATAGGGTAGAACGGTGATACGGGCTGGTGAATTTTCCATGATCCAAGGTGATATCATTGGTATCCTCTTTGTGTATGGATACGTTGCATCGCTTCTTCTGGTAACTGAAAAGGTACTGGTGAAACATCCTGAGATCAGTAGGAAAGTTCTTCATATCATGGTGGGTAATATTGCGTTTCTATTGCCGATTTTTGTAACTAAAGAGATGATGGCTTTTGTTGCAGCGGGTCCATTCATCGCCCTTACCTTTCTGATGAGTCCTTATACGCCAGTGAAATCAATCCGTGGAAAGACCTCTTCAGCAGGTCATAGTATGGGTCTAGTGTTTTATGCGATCACATGGACAGTACTGGCTTATTTGTTCTTTGATCATATGATTGTGATTGCGATTGGTATTTTTGCAATGTCATATGGTGATGGTTTCGCATCGCTTCTTGGGGTAAAATATGGGAAACGAAAGTATAATATTGCAGGAGATGAGAAAAGTTTTATTGGAACATTTGCCATGTTCTTCTTTACATTCATCACCATGCTTGTTGCCATTGTGTATTATAACCTTGTTCAATCCAGTGGATTTTCATTTAGTCTTGTTTCCGTTGGATTCTTAGCGTTATTTGCTGCAGTTGGTGCAATCGTTGAAGGATTCACTCCGAAGGGTTTAGATAATTTGACGGTGCCCTTTGTGATTGCTGCTATGTACTGGCTGGTTTTTATCGTCTAATGAAAAGATATGTGAGGATTGTTATATCATGCGTCTGGTTATCATTGATGGACTTGACGGCGTTGGAAAAGATACCCATGGAGACCTGATTGCTCAGTATTACAAAGATAATGGAGAAAAGGTTATTCTTCGGTCTCATCCTGCTGTTGATAATTATTTTGGACGAAAGGCAAAGGAGGCTTTGGTTCATCCGGGGAAAGCCAGTAAGATTAAAGCTTCTATCTTTTACATGTTGGATGTCCTTAGATCCATCCGGAAATATTATCGACCAGATGGGAAAGAAACATTGATTATGGTTAGATATTTGATGGGTACGGCGTATTTACCTCGGAAATTGGTTCGATTTGGATACCGGTTTTTTGAGCATTTCGTTCCAACATCGGCATATATGTTTTTTTTGGATGCCCCATCTGAGGAAATTCTAAAACGCATTAAAGAACGAGCGGAACATGAGATTTTTGAAACATATGATGCACTTGAAAAAGTAAGGAAAAAAGCAATGCTTCTTTTAGATAAGTGGTATATTGTCGACACCTCCGGATCCGTTGATGATACGTTTGCAGCGATTTGCTTGATACTCAATGAACTTGACAAAGAAGAAAAAGCGAAATAATATTTGTACTCCACAGATTCACATTCCACAAAAAAATTTTTATAAAAAGACTTAAATATATTGCTTGTCACTATTTAATATAAGGATGGGGGAGTCACTAATTTTTCCATCTTTCCTCACCACCTTCATTGTATTCCCCCATCCATCATTCATTACAAAGTAACGACTTGACAGATGTCTAATTTTTTTCCTTCAATAAGGCACCTATTTAAAAATTTTTCTCAAGATAGGAAACAATGGAAGTAAAAATTGCTTTTCCATCACCCATTGAAGGATTTAATCCGTTTTCAGGCCAGCTATGATGTTGCAATCTATGAAACACCCGTTCTGGATGAGGCATCATACCAAACACGTTTCCATCCTGATTACAGATTCCTGCAATATTTGCAAATGATCCATTTGGATTCCAAGGATATCCTTCGTATTCTCCAGAGGGGCTTACGTATTTGAACACGATCTGATCGTTATCTTCCAATTGTTTGACAATCTTTTTTTGATTTTTAGTGTTGAATATGAGCTTTCCTTCGGCATGTGCACTTGGTATTAAGCGAACTTCTTCATAGTCAATGTCTGTTGTACATGCACAGGTTCCTTTGTTCACATGTTTCAATAAACTTGGTCTGCACTCGAATCGGCTGGAATCATTTTGATGTAAACATGCTTGGGGAACAGGGCTCATAACTGATTCTGTAGCGGGAAGTAGTCCAAGTTCGATGAGGACCTGAAATCCATTACAAATACCTAGGATCGGATAACCTTCCTTAATGAAATTCTTTAGATCATTGCCCAGTTTACTTTTCATCCTTGCTGCAAGGATTGCGCCTGCACGTATGTAATCTCCTGCTGAAAATCCTCCAGGTATCATCAGACAATGAAAATCTGTTAATGATCTTTCCTCTTTTGGGTTCGTGTCGACATGTAGTAATTGTTTTAAATGGACAAATTCTGGAGTTGTATGAAGTTGTTTGAATGCATATAGTGATTCTTGTTCACAGTTTGTTCCTTCTATGCGTAAGATAGCTATTTTCATATCCTTTTTTTTCACGGTTTTTCCCCAGTTATTTTTTTTGCTGCGTTAGTAAAATAGACATTTCTTTTTTGTTTTTAAATGATTGCTTCATTTTTTCTGTCTTTTTGTTTTTTTCTTAGAAAAACATTATTAGAATCTTTCTGTTTGCAGATTGTTCATGGAGTATGATGATTTACACAAAAAAACATTACTTGTTACGAAAGAGCCGTTGGCTGGAGCGGATCTACATACTCTTTTTTCGTTATTGAAACAGAACCGATTTCAAATATCAAAAGAGTATCTTCCTCGTTTTTTATATACACTGTTTTTATCAAGTGCTCTTTCTGTTTTTCGTTATCGGGATCATCGATTTATGAAAAGGGTGGCTGATGAGATTTGTATTGAGAAGGATCCTTTGTTTTTACTTGGTCATTGGCGTGGGGGAACAACGTATTTACATAACATGCTTTCTAAAGATGATCAATTCGGTTTTTTTTCAACCTTTGATGCATATGTTCCTGGTGTTTGTATACGGAATGAAAAATTGTTGAAAGGTATTGTTGCTGGTAGTCTTCCGAAGAAAAGACCAATGGATGATGTGGTGATGGGCGCTGATCTACCCCAGGAGGAGGAGTATGGTATTGGTGGAATGAGTGTTTATTCATATTATCATGGATGGTGTTTTCCAAAGAATATGAAATTGTATGATCGATACGTCTGGTTGGATGATGTTTCAGATCGGGTGGTTGAGGATTTTAAAAAAACCTATTTGTATCTTTTGAAGATAGCTTCCTTTAAAAATGATGATCGGTGTTTACTTTTAAAGAATCCAAGTAACACTGCACGGGTGAAAGTATTACTTGAACTGTTCCCTGATGCAAAATTTGTCCATATCCATCGTAATCCCTATCATCAGTATCTTTCCATGGTCCGGTTCATGAGAACGGTTATTCCGTTGTATTGTTTGCAGACGCCGCCTCCTTTTAAGCAGGTTGAAAAACATTTGCTTGATATGTATGAACATATGTATAAAAAATATCTCAGTGAACGATCACTTATCCCTAAGGGGAATCTGGTGGAAGTGAGTTATGAGGATTTCATTTCCGATCCGATGGATGAATTAAAACGTATTTATAATAGACTGGATTTGGGGGATTTTTCTTGTGTCGAAAAGCGATTTCATGCATATATGCTTTCACAGTCTGAGATTCATGCACAAAAGTATTTGATTTCTGAAGAGGTAAAAAGAAAAATTTCTTCTCAGTGGGGATTTGCATTCGATGCATTCGGTTATGATCGATGAAGAGATGAGTGAACTCCCTGACCAAAACCTTTTTTAATGAAATATAATTACGGCTTAACAAAGTAATTAAATGTAATTAAATATAATTAGAAATAATGAGGTATAATTATGCCAGAAGAAAAAGAAACCAAAAAATATACAACAATCTCCATACCAACACCACTTGCAGAAAAAATCAAAAAACGGATAGAGGGAACAGGATTCAACTCCCTTTCATCATATGTAACCTATGTTCTAAGGGAAGTCATCTCCAACGTTGAAGAAGAAGAAAACGATGAAGCATTCAGCAAAGAAGATGAAGAAAAAGTAAAAGATCGCCTCCGAGCACTTGGATATCTTGACTGAAAAGGAGCATAAAACAATGCCAAGACCACATGGAAATAAACTCATCAATAGATATGTAACAAAAGAAGCAGCAGAATTCGAAGGTATACCTACCTATGAGATCAATACAAACTTAGCTGAAGATGTCATGAACATTGCTTCAGGAGTATTTTCACCACTCACCGGATTTCTCACCCATAATGATCTACACAACGTAGTCAACCACAAGCGACTTAGCAACGATATCCCCTGGACGATACCGATCCTTTTTGACCTTCCCAAAAAAAATGACATCAAAGAAGGCGACACCATCATGCTCACAAACAAGGAAACAAACCTCAAAGCAATCCTTGACATCAAAGAAATATATACCTATGATAAAAAGACACTTGCTTCAGAGATATATACTACCACGGAAACAGCCCATCCTGGAGTAAACATGCTCAACGGTATGAATGACCGTTTTATCGGTGGAAACATCATCCTTCTCGACAAAGGAAAACGTGAATTCGACCAATATAATCTTACCCCTAGGGAAACTAGAATTTTATTCAACGAAAAAGGATGGCGAGAAATCGTCGCATTTCAAACAAGAAACCCACCCCATATTGGACATGAATACGTACAAAAAACAGCACTTACCTTTGTTGATGGAATATTCATCAACCCGATCATTGGAAAGAAGAAACCAGGAGATTTCAAAGATAAAGTCATCCTTAAAAGCTATGAAACACTGATGGAAAAGTATTATCTTAGAAAACGCAGCGTAATGAGTATTCTAAGAACCAGTATGAAATACGCGGGGCCAAGAGAAGCAATACATCATGCCATCATGAGAAAAAATTTTGGATGCACCCATTTCATCGTTGGACGGGACCATGCAGGAGTTGGAACATACTACGGACCATACGATGCACATGAAATCTTCAAAGAATTCCCCGATCTTGGTATCACTCCTGTGTTCTTCAGAAGTTTTTCACGATGTACCAAATGTGGCAGTGTCGTCAACGATAAGATCTGTCCACATGACCAAAAATATCATATCAACTTCAGTGGCAAGAAGATCCGTGAAATACTCAAAGAAGGAAACATACCTCCAGAAGACATGATGAGAAAGGAAGTCGCAGAAACCATTTTAGAATTCGACGAACCATTCGTCGAATAACTCCTTTCAGCCCCATACAAAAAAAGAGGTGAAAATTCATTATGACTGAATTAGAGAAATTAAATGGAAAAGGTCTTCTCATCCATCATTGGGATACTGATGGTATTTGTAGTGCTAAACTCATTCTTGATGCCATTGGAGAAAAAATCACGGTCAACAGAACCCCAACACTAGGAAACTATTTTCTCACAGATGAAGAACTAAAGAAATGCAAAGGATTTGATTTCGTAATCATTGTGGATATGAGCCTACCTGAGCAAAATATCCTTACATTAGCAAAGGAAGCTAACGTGTTCATCTTTGATCATCATCTGGGAAAAGAAATCAAACAAGTATTTCATCAGAACCCGATCATAAAAGGTGAAAATCCAGATGAATATCCCAGTGCAAGCTGGATAGTCAATGATTACTTACAAAACCCGGTGAATCTATATGGACTTTTGGGAATCATCGGAGATCATGAACAAAAAATCAAGAATAATCCCCATTTTTCAACGATCATTGATTCATACTGCAAAGAACACGGTCTAACCTTTGAAGATCTTCACACCATGGCCTATTTACTAGATTCAAACTATAAAAAAGGAAATAAAAAAGCAGTTGAACAAGCTCCATACTTCCTGATTGATCATCCCGGCCCAGATGCAATATTAAAACATGATATTTGGAAGAAGAATCTCATTGAACTCGACGAAGAGATACAATCCATTTTAAATGAGCCTGTTGAAAAAACAGATCATATCCTCATGAAAACCATGTCCAGCAAATCAAACATCATCTCCACGGTCACCCGCAAACTTGCATGGACAAACAATCTGGATACGGTCGTCATTAACAACGGATATTTTGACCATGAGGATCAACTTTACGTACGAACCGTGAGCAATGATATGCAACCCATGATCCAAAAAGGAAAGGAATACGGCTTTAAATGCGGAGGAAAAAAAGAGGTCCTTGGAGCAATACTACCCAAAGAAAAAACAGATTCATTTGCCAATGAAATCATCAATTATCTATCAAAAAAATAAGAAAGTTGGAGGAAAAAATATGAAAGATCAAAAAGCAACAAATGTCACCTGGCATGATCATAAAGTCACCAAAGAAGAAAGAGAACAATTACTCAATCAAAAAGGAGCAGTACTCTGGTTCACCGGCCTTTCAGGATCTGGAAAATCAACGATAGCTAATGAAGTAGCATACAAACTCAATCAAAACAAACAATTCACCTATGTTCTTGATGGAGATAACATCCGACATGGGCTCAACAAAGACCTTGGATTCAGTCCAGAGGATCGAGACGAAAACATCCGACGGATCAGTGAGGTGGCAGGTCTATTTGCCGACGCTGGAGTAATCACACTAACTGCCTTCATCTCACCATATCAAAAACTAAGGGATTTCTGTCGAAGTCTTCTTCCAAAGGACCGATTCTTCGAAATCCATTGCAAGGCAACCCTAACTACCTGTGAACAACGAGATCCAAAAGGACTTTATAAAAAAGCAAGAGCTGGAGAAATAAAACAATTCACTGGAATCGATGCACCATATGAAGAACCAAAAAACCCTGAAATCATTCTTGATACCGACAAATACAATGTCGAAGAATGCGCCGATCAGGTTATCACTGCCTTACAAAATAAAGACATCATTTGATCAATGGAGTAAATTATGAAGTTGGATCCGTCAAAAAACTATATCGTGTCTGGTCTTGAACGATCAGGAACATCAATGCTAATGCAAATCCTACATAATGGAGGATATCCTATATCTACTGATCATAGCCGACCACCTGACGAAAACAATCCCGAAGGATACTATGAACTCCAAGGCGGAAAGATCATAAACAGCCTCATGGAAAATAAATTTCCATTCGATGAATATAAAGCATCATTTATCAAAATCACCGCATATGGATTAAAATTTCTTCCCCCTGGTGAATATGTCATCATTTATTCGGAAAGAAACATTGAAGAAATCCTAGATTCAATGGAAAAAATGGCGAAATTAACAGATGAGAACAGAGAAGAAACAAAAGAAGTCTTTCTCAAACTCAACTCCTTAATCAAAAAACGAATTTCGAAACGATCGGATTGCAACGTCCTTTTTGTCAATTACAATGAAATCATTAACGATCCAGAAACCTATATCAAAAACATCAAGGAGTTCTTAGACCAAAAAGATGCAAACCAAGAAGCAATGATATCTACGGTTAACAAAGGATTATACCGTCAAAGAAAGAAATAATCGCAAATATAAAAAAGAAAAAATCCTTAACAGCTAATTAACACAATGATATCACCATCAAAGATAATTACCCCATTTGCCCGATCAAAAAAATTCAACTATGTTTCATTGTTCATTGCTTTCTTCATTCTTTTCCTCTTTTATATCATACCCACCACTCCTGCAGGTCTCTCGCAAAATGGAAAAATGATGATCGGAATCCTTCTTGCCGCAGCAATTCTTTGGATAACAGAACCAATACCATTACCTGCAACAGGACTTCTCATCATGGTCTTACAACCATTACTTGGAATCATCCCATCGAAAAACGTTTTCAGCTCTTTTGGAAATGAAGCTGTTTTCTTTCTCATTGGTGCTTTTGTTATCGCAGCGGCCATAGAAAAACATGGACTTCACAAAAGAATAGCCCTCCGATTTTTAACCTTCTTTGAACACAGTCCAAAAAGTTTCACTTTTGGTATCATGTTCTCATGTGCACTTCTTTCCTTTATTATGCCCGAACATGGTGTTGCAGCATTGTTTCTTCCAATTATCTCATCCATTCTACTGGCTATGAAAATAATCCCAAAACAAAGTAATTTTGGAATTGTCAGTATGCTTTCACTAGCCTATGGATGCTCAATTGGTAGCCTTGGAACACTTGTTGGTGGTGCACGAAATCCACTTACCATCGGATTTCTCTCTGAAGCAGGTATCCATGTTACGTTTTTGGATTGGATGATTTACTCCGTTCCCGTTGTGTTTATCGCCCTTCCACTCGTTTGGTTGATCCTTCAAATTAGTTTTCCTCTTGAAATAAATGATATCACCGTTGCAAAAAAAGAAATCTCAAATCAGGTTGCCGCCGAAGGAAAAATAGGAAAAAGCGAAATCCTTGTGTTAACTATCCTTATTTTCACCATCTTCCTTTGGATCTTCTTCTCAGATCAAACCTTTTTTGGCTTAGCTACCATAGCATTAATTGGTAGTCTTTTACTCTTCATCACCAGATCTTTGAATTGGAAAGATGTCGAAAAACGAGTTCCATGGGGTGTCATCTTACTGTATGGTGGAGCTATAACATTAGGTGCAGGGATGACGCAAACAGGAGCTGGTGCTTGGATTGCACAAAATCTTATTTCAAATATGAATAGCCCATATCTAGTCATTATCGGACTGATCGTTTTTACCATATTTCTAACAGAATTCATGTCAAATACAGGAGCTGTTGCCGTGTTACTTCCTATCGGACTGGCAATTTCCTCTGAAGTTGTTGGCATCAGCCCCTTGTTATCCTCAATGTTGATAGCACTTAGTGGTGGACTTGCATTCATGCTTGTCATCGCAACACCAGGCAATGCGATAACCTATACTTCCGGTTATTATTCCACACGAAATCTTCTAAAAGCAGGTATTTTTGCAAATATTTCATGCATACTTGTTTTATTTACCGTAGCAATAGTATATTGGAAGGGAATACTTGGATTATAAAAAAAGATATATAACACTAGAATAGATAATATGGTTGAAAAAAATAAAAAAATGATAACTGAATAAAAAACGACAGGTATGAGCAACTATGTTTGAAAACATATTAGTCCCGGTATCATCTGAATCTTACTCTAAAAAGGCCATAGAACGAAGCGTTCTTCTTGCAGGAAAATTCCATTCAAAGATACATTTGTTATATATCATTGAGGATAAACCATTTCATGAAATGGAACTACTCACTGATGCAAACATCACACATTATAACAAAACTGAAACATATTATAATCTACTCAACACCCACAAACAAACCGCGGATAATCTGATTTTTCCCGATGTTGAAAAACAGTTACATGATAAAAACATCAAAATACAAACAACGGTCATCCAAGGAGAATATAGCAATATTATCACAAATGAACTTACCAAACACAATTACGATCTCTTGGTAATGAGTTACCAAAGTGGATGCATGATCGATTACCGACTTATCAATGATGTAAATATTCCTGTTTGGATCGAATCCGGAGGACACCATGAATCGATACTAGCTGTGTGTTCAAACTTAGCACCCAATCAAAAGGTCCCAAAGATAAGTATGGATCTAGCAAAACAACTTCAATGGGATCTAAAAATGATCTACGTTATTGATGTGGAAGATAAAGTTGAAGTTGATCATCAAGTGAATAGATCATCCCCAAAACCAATGCATGAGCTATTATTTTGCCGTCAGGGGTTTGTTAAAAAAATGCAGGATAAAGGAATATCAATTGATTGTGTTGAAGGAAGTCTTCAAAAAGAAAGTTTAAAAGCCGCTCGAAAAATGCAAGCAGGATTGGTAATTATCGGTAGAGAACAGAAAAAAAAGGGTAAACTGGGATTTCCAGTAAAAAAAGTCAAACAGAAAATGGCAGAACGATGTAAATATTCCTTACTCTTTATCAATTAAGTAAGATTATTCTTTTATTTTTTATCTTCCTTTTGAGACCGTATATAATAAAAAACTGATAAACCAAAAAATTATAACTAAACTATCTGATGTATCTTGTGATTCAATATGAAAGCAGTCATTCTTGCAGCAGGAGAAGGCAGAAGACTAAGACCATTTACGGAAACAATGCCTAAAGTCATGCTTCCCGTTGCAAATAAACCAATTGTGGAACATGTCGTAGATGCACTTGCTGCAAACGGGGTAACAGACATCATTATCGTTGTCGGCTACAAAAAAGAATCCATCATGCATCATTTCAAATCATACACTAAAGCAAATATACAATTTGTCTTCCAGGAGAAACAACTGGGAACGGCTCATGCTTTGTTACATGCTGAGGATCATATTAATGATTCATTTCTTGTATTACCGGGAGATAATATCATTAGTCCCTCTTCAATATCTAAACTCGTTCAAAATAAAAATGACTATGCATTGATCATCAAGACATTTGATAGACCCTCTAAATATGGAATGGTATCAATCTCAAAAAATATCTTACAAAATATCGTTGAAAAACCAAAAACAGATGAAACCTCACTAATTTCAACAGGCATCTACAAATTCCCAAAATCAGTTTTTCAAGACATAAGAACAGTTACAAACAAAGGAGAATATAAATTAACTGCCACCATACAAAACCTCCTAAAAAAAGAAACACAGATAAACGCCATACAAGCCAACGAATGGTTGGACGTTGTGCATCCTTGGGATCTATTACCGGTAAACGATGCACAATTACGAAAAACCGTTTCTTCAACAAATGGCATCATTGAAAAAAATGTGATCATAAAAGGCCCGGTTCTCATCGGAGAAAAAACCCAGATTCATGCAGGAAGCTACATTATTGGACCTGTCATCATTGGTGACAATTGTGAGATTGGCCCACATAGTTGCTTATTTCCTTCCACAAGCATTGGCAATAATTGTTTAATTCGACCCTTCTCAGAAATTCGAAACAGTGTCATCATGGATGACGTATCAATTGGATCAAACGCATTTGTTTCCCATTCAGTAATAGGAAAAGGAACAATCATTAATCAGGGCTACTCAAGTCTAGTTGGAACAGTTCAAAAACATAACAATAACGAGTATATGTCTGTAAAAGACATTGGATCGATGATTGCAGAAGACTCCCTCATTGAAAGCCATGTGGTAACTCAACCTGGCGTAATCATTGGAAGACATTGTCATATTTTTCCCTTAAAACAAATACAACAAGATATACCAAGTGAAACGAAAGTGATGTAAACGTGTGTGGAATAATCGGATACGTTGGATATAGAGATGCAAGTAAGATCTTAGTGGATTGTTTAAAAAGATTAGAATATCGAGGCTATGATTCCGCAGGAATATGTTTCAATGACACTGAGTCGACACTGCAAACGATTAAAACAGTTGGAGAAATCAAGTTTTTAGAACAAAAACTAAAACAATTTTCAATCAATTCACAATCTTCAATTGGACATACTAGATGGGCAACCCATGGAGAGGTCAGTGACATAAACGCCCATCCTCACATGAGCTGTGAAAAAGAAATTGCCATTGTACATAACGGAATTATTGAAAACTTTAAGACACTAAAAGAACAACTCGAAAAGGATAACCACGTCTTCAAATCAACCACTGACTCAGAAGTTCTTGCACATCTCATCGAGGAACAATATAAAAAACATCATGATCTTAAAAAAGCAGTAGAAAACACCCTTCCCCTTATCCAAGGATCATATGCACTGGTGGCAATGAGCAAGGATGAACCTAAAAAACTTATCGCTGCTCGAAAAGACAGCCCACTTGTCATTGGTGTGGGTGACAACGAAAACTTTGTCGCTTCAGACATACCTGCATTTCTTCCATATACTCAACGAGTAATATTTCTTGAAGATGGAGATATCGTTGAACTTGACAACTCATCAATCAACGTGTACACCATTGATGGAACACGTAAAAAAACTGAAATTGAACAGATATCGTGGGATATTGAAGCAGCGGAAAAATCTGGATTTGACCACTACATGCTCAAAGAAATATATGATCAACCAGATACCATTCAAAAATCGTTATTGGGCCGAATATCAGATTTCAATTACACGATATCATTTCCAGATAAAGTCGAAGAGGTCCTGTCTCAACCCTTTGAATCCATCACCATCGTTGCCTGTGGAACTTCGTTTTATGCTGCAATGCTTGGAAAATACCTAATCGAATCGATGACCTCCATTCCAGTCGCTGTTTCCTATGCTTCTGAATACCGATTTTTTGGAAAAAATACAACAGATTCCTTAGTTATATCCATCACTCAGTCCGGTGAGACCGCAGACACCTTAGCTGCGTTGAAAAAAGCTCAACGAAATGGAGCATCCACTCTTGCTATAACAAATATCATTGGAAGTACGGTAACGAGAATATCTGATTGTTATCTTCTCATGCAATCAGGACCTGAAATTGGAGTTGCAGCCACAAAAACGTTCACATCCCAAATCATCGTCTTATCACTTTTGTCCATTTATCTCTCATTTCGATTTGATGAAATTGGTGTCGATGAAAGCCACCATCATATAAAACAATTAAAATCCCTTCCAAAAAACATTCGAACGGTCCTTCATCAAGTTGATGATATAAAAAAAGTAGCAAAACGTCTTACAGAGGTAAGTTCTGTATTCTTCATAGGACGAGGTTATTTGTATCCATTGGCACTGGAAGGAGCTTTAAAACTCAAAGAAATCAGTTATATCCATGCTGAAGGCTTTCCAGCAGGTGAACTCAAACATGGCCCCTTTGCACTTCTCACTGAAAAGACACCAGTCATAGCAATTGTACATTCCGGTAAAACGTATGATAAAATGCTAGCTAACATTGGAGAGATAAAAGCACGAGGGCCAACAGTTATCGCCATCGCTGAAGAAGATGACATAGACATCGAAAAATATGCCGACATCGTATTACGATATCCAACTGATGGAGAATTGGAATGTCTTATCCCTGTAACTGTGATCTTGCAACTTCTTTCCTATTACACGGCATTATATAGAGATTGCCCGATTGATAAACCTCGTAATCTAGCAAAATCCGTAACCGTTGAATAAAAAAAACAGAATAGAAACAATAATTTAAAGATGTAGAAGTGTTGTGAAAAACGATGAAATGTGTCATGCTAGCTGCGGGTGAAGGAAAAAGAATGCATCCACTCACTTTCACCCAACCAAAGGTGATGATCCCCATCGCAAACAAACCCGTCATTGAATGGAATCTTATTCATGCAAAACAAGCAGGGATAACTGATTTTCTTTTCATAGTGGGTTATAAAGACGAAAACGTTCGATCCTATTTTCAAGATGGATCACACTGGGATGTACACATAGAATATGTGAATCAAGGAGAGCCAAAAGGAACAGGCCATGCTGTTGGCATGGTCGAATCATTCGTTGAAGATTTTATTGTTTTATGTGGAGATACTATTTTTAGCACGATAGATATCAAAAAAATCAGCGAACAAAAAAATAGCATTGGATTATACTTGGTTGATCATCCTGAAGAATATGGAATTGTAGAAACAAAAAACGATCAGCTTGTACATATTCACGAAAAAATGAAAAATCCTTTTACCAATCTCATAAATGCTGGAATTTACCATTTTGATGACTCTCTTTTTACCGCATTAGATCGGGTTGAAAAATCAGAACGTGGCGAATACGAACTCACTGATGCCATCAACATGTTAACACAAAAAAATCCATTTACAGCATCTACATTAACTGAATGGCAGGATGTTGGCTATGCATGGGATTTACTTGATGCAAATGCAAAATTGCTTGATACTATTGATTACATTAAAGAAGGAATTGTTGAAGAAGGAGCAGTATTGAATGGAAACGTTGCTGTTGGAAAAGACAGTGTTGTTAAATCAGGAAGTTACATTGAAGGACCCGTTGTCATTGGAAATAATTGTAAGATCGGACCAAACTGCTACATTCGACCATACACAACAATAGGAGATAACTGCCATGTGGGAAATGCCTGTGAAATCAAAAACAGCATTATCATGAATGATACTAATGTTCCACATCATAACTATGTTGGAGACAGCGTTATTGGAAGAAAGTGCAATCTTGGATCTGGAACAAAAATAGCAAATCTCAGACTAGATAAAAAAAATATAACTGTTAACCTCAATGGAAACAGGATTAATACAGGTAGGCGAAAACTAGGAGTAATCATGGGGGATAATGTTCAAACAGGTATCAACTCAATGATTAACACCGGTACACTCATGGGAAATAATGTTTTTGTGGGGCCTGGTGCTATTGTTAATGGTAAGATTCAGCCAGGTGCGAAAATATATTGAGATGTAATCACAATTCACCTTTTTATCCTGGTAAGATGCTTATTTTTTTGTAAGTGATCCGCACATTTTTTGTATTTCTTTCCAGATCCACAAGGACAGGGATCATTTCTTCCAATTTTTTTACCTGCAAATCGTCTTTGAGTAAAAGGAGGATTTTGTTCTTCTGATCCAAACAAACTTTGTTCAGTGATTGGAAGATATGTTTCAGTTACTTCAACTGATTCATCCGTTTCAAAATTGATATTGAATTGGGAAAGGAAATCATAATATTGCAACGAATAACTGTTTTCTACTTTTGCTTCCTGATCTTTTTGGATGAGATCCTCCATCATCTCATCCATTTTTTCTAATCGGGGCGAATATGATAATTCTTTTCGATTTTTTTCTATTTGTTTTCTTTTGTTTTTCAACCATCCTTTTTGTTTTGTGCTCGGCTTTTTCGTTTTGTATAACTCCTCAAGATGATCTAACACTGTAGTGTAATCTTCGTAAATCGTTGAGAATAGTGAATCAATGTCGTATGCTTTATCTTCTGCTCGTTTGTCGATAACGGAAACCGCATCCATAAAATAGGTTTCAGCGGTATCATATCTACCAATATCTAAATAATAAAGACCAATGTCACAAGCAAG
>CAYOTP010000031.1:0-20368 GCA_964406955.1 uncultured Thermoplasmatales archaeon
ATACCATTTTTGTTTCAGCAACACCGGGTGATTATGAACAAGAGGTTTCTGATCAGATCGTTGAACAAATCATTCGACCAACAGGTCTAGTTGATCCCGTGGTTGAAGTTAAGCCGATTGATGGTCAAATTCCTGATTTAATTGAACAAATTCATCACACGATTGATAGTGGTCATCGTATTCTTGTTACCACACTTACCAAACGACTAGCTGAGGAATTATCGAATTATTTAGCTGAAAAAGGTATTAAAACCCGGTATTTACACGCTGAAATTGATACCATTGAACGTGGTGAAATCCTCAGACAACTTCGCCTTGGTGAATTTGATGTTCTTGTTGGTATTAATTTACTTCGAGAAGGAATTGATATTCCAGAAGTAGGATTCATTGCTATTCTTGATGCAGACAAGGAAGGATTCTTGCGTGATCATCGAAGTTTAATTCAAATTATTGGTAGGGCTGCTCGAAATGTTGATGCCAAAGTGGTGTTGTATGCAGATAAAATGACTAATTCCATGCAAAAAGCACTTGATGAAACCATGCGACGGCGAAACAAACAAATCGCGTTTAACCTAAAACATAATATTACACCACAAACCATTCAGAAACCAATTCCAGAAAAAACCGTGGAAATCAAGGATACAAAGCACATTCCATTTTCTGATATTCCTGGTATCATCGTTGATCTTGAAAAAGAAATGCAACAAGCAGCTGATGACCTTGATTTTGAAAAAGCAATCTTTCTTAGAGATAAGATTAAACAGTTAAAGAATCAACTGCAGAAAGAATAACCTTTTTTGAAAAATTCTTAATTAATATGTGTTTTCCCATCTTTCATATGGTTCATTTGCAGGGTTCCAATCAAATGCAAACCAATGTATAGAGCACACTGAATCAAAGTAGGCAAACAATCGAAGTTCCGAAGGAATTGATTGCCATGCGCCTGATGATGAAGGTTCCCAATAATTTCTATTCCAATTATTGGTTTTAAACATATCAACGATATCAGTGTAAAAAAACGCGTTTGGTTTCTCAGCCCAATCATAATTCCAGCCGTTGTTTATAAAATTATTCTCAGTGATCACATTATCAAAACTCATATAATCATAGACCCCTGGTCCAGCATTATGAATCAAATTATTCCCTTGAATCCTGGTTCCACCTGAACTTCGATACAGTATGATTCCTGGACCTGCTGCAAATCCCTCATTATATCCATTATCTATAATCTGATTATCAATAATACTATGACCTGATCCTCTATGCACAATAATGCCATCAGCTCTATTAGATGAAATATTATTTTTACTAATCAAGGAGTTAGATCCATACATTCTCAAGCCAAAAAGATTCTCAGTAATCTGATTATTTTTAAACACGACCTCTTCAGTTTCAGTTGAGTCGGAAAATGCAGTATAAAACCCACTAATCTGATTTTCTTCAAAAACCGTGTTCTTACAGGAGTCATTTAGATAAATCGCATGATTTCGGGAAATGGTAAATTCTGAAACAAACTCATCACAGGAAAATGTATTGTGAGAAATATGATTGTTATCTCCCTGATTGATTTGAAGAGCGGCAATTGAAAAGAAATCGTTAGTTTCATTCATTATAAACAAGTTATTTTCTATGATATTTTCATTTGAATGAATTGACAGTAAACTATGTGTAAAATCAAGTGGTTCAGACGAACAATTGATAATTTGAAAACCTTTGACCGTGCAATGATCTTGAATAATTGTCACTGTTGAATCTAGTTGCAAACCATCGATGATAGTTGAATCTAAACCAGAACCAAGCAGTGTTACTTGCTTATCAATAACTACCGTTTCTTGATATATCCCACTAAAAACCATGATCATATCGGTACTGCTTGCTGCATCTATCCCATCCTGAATATATTGAAACGGATGATTAATGGTTCCATCCCATGGGCCCTGTATGTTGTCACCATTCACATAAATCGTGTTAGATTTGGTTACTTTGATTGATTGTAATGGAAAAGATATTGAAAACAATACTATGAGAAAAATAAGGGTTATTGAACTGATTTTTTTCATTAAATACTCCTGTCATCTATCTGATGGGGTTCTTGTGCTGGATGCCAATCAACGCTTCCCCATGAGATAAAGATACCAATTGGATTATATGTCCGTATAAACAGAACGCCAGGAATCCATTTGGGCAGTGATCCAATTGAATCATCCCAGTAGTTCGCATCCCATTGACTTAATTGCAGACCAGTTGGTGAAAGCCAAGTAGTGAATTTTGCATGTTCATCATTTGAAACAAAATTGTTTTCAGTAATCAGATTGTTTTTCGCATAAGAAACAAACATTCCTTGTGCATTGTTCTCCAGTTGATTATGTATAACGATGTTATTGGTACATTCTTCTAAATAGATGCCTTTTGAACAATCTGATACTTCATTTTGTATGATTTTTTGATTCTGAGAATTATACACATAGATTCCTGAGATGCAATCAAAGATTTGATTAGTCTTGATACTGTTGGATTGATTATTATTATATATTCTAATGCCAGCGAAAGGACATTCACTGATGAGATTGTCATTAATCATCGTATTTGAAGAATCATGTATTGCAATCCCCACATCATCATTTAATTTGATGTGATTATGAGAAATCACACAATTATCTGCAGCAACATCAATATTTTGGCCCAAACCACCTCCACCACCAGTAATCGTAAAATAAGAAATTTTAACATTATCAGCGTTAACATTGAGGATGGTTTTTGTTCCATCGCCCTGTATGATAGTTGTTGTAATTTCTTGCCCGGTTAAAGTAATCGATGTATTAATAAAAATATTATCTTCCTCATATAAACCCTGATGAACTAGAATTGTATCCCCTGTTTCTGCGGCTTTTACCGCCGCTGCAATCGTCGTGTAATCACCAGATCCATCTTTATCAACGATAATCGTATCTGTAAGGTTTAGTGCTGGAAAGGTACTTGTTGAAACTATGACTGAAAGAATCAGTAAGCCAGATATGACTAAGACCGTTGTGTTCATTTTTTGATTTCCCTCCATATTACAGATCCTATGTAATTAATGATGTTAGGTATTTATAAATATTCTGATGATAAAATTGGAAAAAATCCACAATCTTATCTGTTTTCACTGAATCATTGTGGTGAAAAAGAAATAACCATGGTTTGCAAGGCACCATGATAATAATGTTGTTTTTCTATCACATGAACCGGGAGAATTGATGAAATCATGTCAATTCCGTTTTGTTTCATGAATGAAAAGTAATTCCTGCGATGATTTGGTTTAGCTAATGATTCAATGACTCGCATGATGCCACCCGCTGTTCTCCCAGTAAATCCAAGTCCTTGACCATAATCAGTGATAAAGACCACGCCATTAGGTTTCACCAGTGTTTTTGCTTTGGATAAGATTTTTGAGATCGCTTCATTTGTGTTTGGATGAAGCACTAAACTAATATTTGCTGCGTCAAAAACAGTGTTAGGTAGTTCAACCATGGTGATATCTTCATGAATAAAGGTAATGGAATCAGTTGATTTCCTTCGAGCGACCGAAATCATCTGTGAAGATGCATCAATTCCAGTGACTGCATATCCATGATCTGCGAGAACTCGTGCTTGTGCTCCAGTTCCTGATCCAAGATCAACGAGAGATTGGCAATCATATTTTTTCATTAACTGTACGATTCGAGTATGCACATGTTTTAACACTGGATTAAAAGCTAAATCATAAAGTCCAGCAAATCTACCTTCATTAGTATCATTATTCATTAGATGAAAGAGGAAATTGAGTTTTATGATTATTATGATTGTTTACTTACTTATCTTTGAGGGACATGATAATACTCATTTGTTTTACTCACTGTTTTCTCTTCTATCATTTTTGTTAATATTTTTGATAATCGTTTAGATTCTAATTTAAGTTCTTTTCTCAGTTGGTATTCGGATTTATTTTCCTGTAATAACAAGCGAAGTATTTTCCCACGAATCTGTCGATCAGAACCTTGAAAACGAGATTGTTTTGTTTTCGGTTTTATGCCTGTCTTTCTACTTGTTAAATACATTGCCCCATAATCCATAAGTGCATTATGCCAATCCCTACTTTTTCCGAAAGGAAGACATTGGTCTGCTAGATTAAATAAATCAGTACCCGAAATTGATTCATCCAACTGAAATTCATCAATGAAAATCCGTCTAATGTTAGTATCAACTGTCGCGATATCTGCATTAGCTGCAAAGATTTGGATTGCTTTTGAAGTGTATGGCCCAATACCTTGAAGTTTTTCAACGTGTTGTAGTGCAGTTAATACATCACCATTGAATTCATTGGCAATGACCTTTGCGGTGTTGTGTAGATACATTGCTCGTCGATTATATCCTAGCCCCATCCAAGCTTCCAACACGTTTTTGTATTCTTCCTTTGCCAGTTTTTGTATGGTTGGCCAGTTGTCAACCCAGCGAGTATAATATTCAATGACTCTAGACACTTGGGTTTGCTGCAGCATGAATTCAGATAGTAGTATCTTGTAGGGATCTGTAGTTTCCCTCCATGGAAGCTTTCGTTTATGTTTTTGATAAAACTGTAAGATTTTTTTCTGAAATTTTTCTTTATCCTTTGCAGAAACCATGATGTTGTCCATGGGAGATGTTCCCCTAATTTTTTTAAATATTAAAAAAGAATGTTGATATTCAATCTGATTTCTTAATTACCTTTTGAATATAAATTGAATTGTTTTTGAATACAATCCATCTGAGCCTATCTCCATCTTCTAAATTTAGACTTTCAACTATTTCAGATGGTACTGTTATCCTTCTTCTTGATCCTCTTATAGTAATTGCAGTTTCTGTAATAGAAAGGACTTTGTCTAGATCAACTTTCATTTGAATTCAACCTACATCTGGAAAAGATTAGCGTCATATAAAGTTTACATTTTTTATAGGTGGTGGAAAGAAGACAAAAACAGTCAGAACTGTTGATGATAATTAGCTGATATCTCCTTTCAAATATGCTTGCGTCTCAGGATCTTTTGGATTGTTAAATAGTTCTTTAGCAGGTCCTTGTTCCATTACCTGACCAAAATAAATGAAGATGGCATAATCAGCTATTCTTTTTGCTTGTCTCAGTGTATGAGTGACTAAAACAACGGTGTATTCCTTTTTTAATTCAATGAGGAGTTTTTCGATTTGTTGTGCAGCAAGAGGATCAAGAGCAGATGTAGGCTCATCACAAAGCAGTATCTCAGGATGGATTGCAATGGCTCGTGCAACACAAAGTCGTTGTTGTTGACCAACGGAAAGTTCTGATGCAGGGTCATGTAACCGGTTCTTCACCTCATTCCAAATACCTGTTTCTTTTAGATTATGTTCTACTGCTTCATCTAGCTCAGTTTTCGTAACTTTCTTATGAATGCGAATCCCGTAAGCAACATTTTCATAAATGGACATTGGTAAGGGATAAGGTTTTTGAGAAAGAAGCCCCATCTTTTGCCGAATATCTGGAGCAAATAATTTTGGATTAAGGATATTTGTCCCATTAACAAGGATTTCACCGGTTACTTTAACATGCTCTCGTATTTCTAATAATCTATTCAAAGATTTTAACAATGTGGTTTTTCCACAACCTGATGGACCGATGATTGCAGTGATTTTATTAGCAGGTATACGGATATTAACATCCTTAAGGATATGGTTGTTGTGATAGTACACGTTGAGTTGTTTGGTCTCAATTTGAGAAGTATCGTTGATAATCATTCTTCATTCACCTTTATTTTATGACATATTTTTTATATCGTTTTGTTAACGCTCTTGAAATAATACTGATGCTTGTTACAAGTACTAATAGAATAAAAGCGGCGGCATATGCTCGTTCTCTTACAGAGGGAATTGGAGAGGAATATAGGTGATAGATCATTGTGGGCAATGCTGCAGTTGAGTCCAAAAAGGATGTGGGAATTGAATCAGAAAACCCTGCGGTAAAAAGAATGGAAGCGGCATCTCCAATGCCTCTACCAAGACCAAGTAAAACTCCTGCGATAATCCCTGGGAGTGCTTGTTTTCTAACTATTTTTGTTGCGGTCTCAAAGCGTGTGGAACCTAAAGAATAGCTTCCTTCTTTTAACTCTATAGGGACCATTTTAATTGATTCATCTATTGATCGGGTGATTATTGGTATCTCAAGTAAGGTTAATGCAATGATGCCAGCAATAAGAGAGGTACCGATTCCAAGTAAAACCATGATCATTAGACAAAACACGCCATAAAGGATGGAGGGAATGCCCCAAAGGATATCAAGTGATGATCGAATTAATGTGGCAATTGTAGGGTGAAGAAAATCTCGTTGAAGATATAATGCGATGCCAAGGCCTATCAAATAAGCTAGTCCCGTTGCAGGTAACGCAAGAAAAAGAGAACCAATTATGGCATTTAGTATTCCTCCACCCCGTCCAAGAAAATATCCGCCACTTGATGTTTGAGTGATCATTTCAATACTAATTGCTGTTGCCCCGTTCACCAATACTATGCCAATGACTATGACAAGGCTGCCTATAACGATGGCTACAGATATGAACATCAGCCATTTGAACAGGTTTTGTTCAATGATTCTTTTGTTCATTAAGAATATCTCCGTTTCGATCTCTTAAGGATTACTACACCTAGAATATTAAATACAAGAATTACGACAAATAACAGCAATGCAACAAACATCAAGGCAGATTCATATAGCGGAACAGACATCATTTCACTATAAGCAGATACAATTAGAGATGCCAAGGTCTGAGCAGGATTAAACAAGTTTTCAGGTATTCTTGGAAGCCCCCCAACGACCATATTAACCGCAATAGTTTCTCCGAATGCCCGACCAAAACCAAGTAAGACTGCTGAGATGATATTTGGTCGAGCTGCTTTAAAAATAACTTGTTTTGTAGTCTCCCATTTGGTGGCACCAACAGATAAGGAGGCTTCTTTTAATCCAATTGGAATGGCATTGAACGCTTCGATACAAAGCGAAATGATGATGGGAAACACCATTACTGCAAGGATGAGTGACGCGGTGAATACACATAACCCCGTGCTTTCGACACTAAAGAATGGTGCTAGGAAATCACGGGTGAATGGCACAAGGATGATAAAGGCGCATAATCCATAGACAACAGATGGAACTCCGGCTAATACATCAAGAAAGGGTCTGAGTATACGACGGATTTTTTCATTAGCATACTCTGAGATATATATTGCGCAAAGAATTGATATAGGTATTGCGATAAGTAAAGAAATTCCTGTAACTAGTATGGTACCAATTAAAATAGCCGCAAGGCCAAATGATCCTGCTTCTGGATTCCAAAGCGTTGAAAACAATAATTCTTGTAGGGAGGTTACTTCAAAGATTGGAAGTGATCTGAAAAGAAGGGTAAAAAAAATGATGAAGAAAAGAAGAGAGATTATAATAGTGATACTGAGCATCAGTTTCGTTCCGATAAGATCTCGGAGGCTTCTTTTATCCATACGAATCAAATTTCATGTTTTTCCATTCTTTTTTTAGATGATTATTTGGAAGTTTCTGGGCGGATGCCAGTTTCTAAATAGCCCAGTTGGATAGTAATCATTTCTGTGGGAAGTCGGATATATCCACTTTCCTCAATGAATTCTTGTCCATCGGTTAAAATCCAATGGATAAATTCTTTTGTAGCTCCGGTGAATTGTTCTTTTGTAACAAGATGATTTGCCCGAGCGGGTGGTGAGGGATAGATGTTATTAGCAATGGCTCTGACGATATCATTTCTAGTTTCATAGAAATGTTCTTCCTCGTCAAGAACACCATTTTCATTTAGATCAATCGGGATGGGTCTTATTTCATCAAAAGGTCTTTTTGATTTAAAATCATAGATAAAATTAATATTATTATAGCCAATGCCATTAATATCATTTTGAACTACGGCGGCTAGATTGGGGTCATCTTTTATCGCTGAGTCTGCATTGTTTGTAAGATCATCTTGTGAGTAGTCTCCAAGATACTTTGCCCACACTTGTGCTGCACCACATGCATCAGATCTGGTGTAAACATTGATTTTGTTTGTGTTGTTCTCATCACCAGTAAGTTGACCCCAAGTTGTAATTTCTCTTGTGATAAAGATTTTCTCTAGTTCTTGTCTTGTTACACCAGTGGAAAGTAATGTTTCATACACAGGATTTTTTTCATTAATAGTTACCACCACTGCGTCTTTGACAACTGATACCCAAAAGATGCCTTGATCTATCTCAGTTTGGTATATTTCTCTAGATACCATACCTATGTTGACAATACCATTTAATGCATCAGACATTCCTTGGCCTGCTCCGCCTCCAGACAATTCTATTTTTATGTCTGGATGTATTTTTTCATATTCTTCACACCAGATTCCCATCATTGGATAAATGGCAAAGGCGCCGGAAATTTTTATGGTGCTTTTTTGGTCAGTACATCCACTGGTTAATATTAATGTTAAGAGAAGGATTAAGATAAGAATTGTTGTTTTTAATTTGATTATATTTTTTTTGTGAACCTTTTTTTCGGGTTTTTTCATTTTCGATAACATAAGAAACACCACATTTTCCCAAAACTGTTCAGTATTCTTCTCGCTCATTAATATGAATGAAATGGTATTTAAAACTATTGGTAAAATACCAATTAATGATGGTATATATTGGTAATAAACCATTTATTTTGGACTAGGAATTAGAGATCAAAAAAGAGTGAAAACGATGTATTTCACGAATTGATGTAGATAGTGTGGTGTTGTTACTAATCCATGCGATCAAAGATTAGTCATGAAGCAAAAATCACAACATAAAAAGTAAAAAAAGAGAACGATATCTTATCATGATTCGATCTTTCTCTTTTTCAGGTTGAATATAGGCTCGTAGATTATATGGAAAGTATTTCACCATTACAGATAAGTGTTCCATCAGGATGTAGTGTCGCCTCTGCAATTAATGACCATATCGCATATGTTGGTTCCACGATTGGTTTAGCATAAATACGCACATTCTTCTGATTTTCATGGTTCAATTCAGATGCATCAGTTGAAACATATACACGGTAGTCACATCTGACGTTTTCTACAAATGAATGGGTTTTCCAAAAGGACAGATATTCATTGGTTAAATTCTCATCATAGTTCCAGCCGCTTTCATATTCAGAAGCGGGTTTAACATTTAAATCAACCATTCTGTCAGTTCCCGGTAACTCAAAGAATGGGTCCTCTACGACATTTGATTCAATTTTAAAAAAGGGTAAATAGAAATATTCCCAATCATTTTGATCATATGGTTGACCATTGCTTCCATCTGAAAAATCAACGAGTGTTTTATCCCAAATATGAAAATAATTCATAACACTTTCATAATCGCCCCAGGTATCTTCGTAATGCTGCCTTGCTTGACGTCCTTGAGCAAACGTGAAGTTATCACATCCCTCAATAGTCCATGGTGTGATTCCCAGTGTATGGCCCAGTTCATGTAACGCTGCAGCTGCAAGGACAATTCGCTGGGTTCTTGGAGTAAATGCTTGTCTCATTATAAACACTTTAAATGGACTGCTGTCGATAACGACCGTATCATAATTACCAAAGGTTGATGGAATGGCAAATCCTGCATGATGTCCCACGATTGTGTATCTAAAGATACCTTTACGTTCATCGGGGAAATGATGATTATAGAACTGTAACATCAGCCCGGTGTCTTGATCAACGGTTTCAATGTATGGAAGCAATTCTCCACCTGCATTTGAGGGTGTACCTGACCAGCCATCATCAATGTAAAAATTGATACCATTTTGAGCGAATCTTTCGATGACGATCTGTCCGGTCTCTTCAAAGAATACATTATCCCAATATAATCTATTTCTTCCTTCCATGTTATCTACTTCCATGTAGATATCCTGGGAAAAAGGATCTGCATAATATTTCTCCATCAAAAATTCCTGATGGTTGGTGATTCCATCAATATCTGGATCAAGATTATGGTGGTCATCCCATGAATGTGGGTCATAGCCCCATTTCCATTCCCAAGCGGTGGGAATTCCATCATTGTCTGGATCTTGGTATTTATCGTTCACCATTGGATCTGTGCCAAGGATATTGACTTCAGTCCAATAAGGAATTCCATCTTGGTCGAAATCAGTTTGATAAATATTAAATTGAACTTCAAAAGTTTCTCCCCGGTATCTTCCGTATCCATCTTCATGTCCGAAGTAGTTATCCCCAGTCCACACCCCAGTGCGATAACAATAGGTTAACTTGAACTCTTCTTGGACGACATCATTAGATCTTAGGCCAAGTAAACCGGTTTTTACCCTTTCAATGATTTGAATAGTAATCTCAGAAGTTTCCTGTTCTTGAGGAATATCTTTTTGAATTCTAAGTTCTTGTAACATAGTGTCCCAAGTGTTGTAAAGGTTTTCACTTGAGGCGACCGGAGGGCCATATAAGTCCTTACTTATATAATCGCTTCCATCAATAGTTGCCGTGAAATAAAACTCAGGAGCATTTTTCCAACTTACTCCCCTCTTTAAAATTTCATCAAGAAGTCCTCTATGTCTCATTCGATTTATTTGAACAATAACTCCCTGACTGGTAAGTGGACTAATTCTATCATCAATTACATCTATTTTATCTAACCATCCCTCTTGGGCTAACTCATCATATGTTTTGGTGAGAAGGGGGGTAGTTGGTATTTTGGGACTAATGATAATTTCTTCTTCAGGTTCATCTTCACTGGTATAGACGTATGCAGTGAGAATTGACAAGGAAATTACAACTGCTACAATAATTGTTATTAATAGAAATCGGTTATTTTTATTCAGCTCAAACATATATAAATATCCCCTAATATTACTAAATACTATTTATAGCAAACAATTTATATAAACTTGTTGTTTTACATAGCAGTAATTAAAATAGTAGAAAAATATTATTATTTTAAAAAATTACATTCAATTTTTTTTAAAAAATTCACAAATATTTAAAAAAAAGATTTTTTACCCCTCTTTTTTGCTAAATTTTTTTCTTTGATATACTTAAGATTTAAGTTTCAATTGACATCAAATTCTTTAGTAGTTTGATCAGTGATACTTTTTTTTGAAGTTTTTTAAATCTGGGCAAAATTTTTAAGACATTATTTGTATCTAATCAACAATGAATGGGATTGTGTATCATTCGGATTATGATAAATATGATTTAGGGGTAGGTCATCCGCTTATTGGGAATAAACCAAAACGGACAATGGATATGTTACGTCGGACTGAGATGATTTCATCCTTCACTGAGTTTTCCCCTACTTTGGCCGAAAAAAAAGACATACTTAAAGCCCACAGTGCTTCATATGTTGAGAAAATTGAAACATTGAGTAAAACTGGTGGAAGGCTCACATTTGACACTCCCGCACCAAAAGGAATATATACTTATGCACGGCGAGCAACTGGGGGTACGTTAGTATGTGGTTCAAAACTTTTCGAAAATTATTCAATTATGGTTAATCCGCTTGGGGGATTTCATCATGCAAGTAAGAATCATTCATCAGGGTTCTGTTTTTTTAATGATATTGCAGTTGTCATTGAATATCTTCGTTCATATTATCAACTTAAAAAATTTTTCATTATCGATCTTGATGTTCACCATGGAAACGGAACAATGGATATCTATTACAAAGATCCAACCGTACTGAATCTATCCTTTCATCAAGAGGGGGAAACGCTTTATCCTGGTACGGGATGTATAAAAAAAATAGGTGCGGGAAAAGGAGAAGGATTTACTGTAAATCTTCCATTACCACCCCATACTGGAAGTGATGCATTTCTTTCAGCATTCGACTGCATTATTCCACCGTTAATTCATCAATTTAAACCGGAAATTATCATTTACCAGGCTGGAGTTGATACACATCATACCGATCCACTGGCGGATTTACAATTAAGTGTACAAACCTATTATCGGCTGGCTAAGGCAATTCATAAACTTTCCCAACGATATTCACAAAAACTGTTGGTATTACTTGGTGGCGGATACAATAGTGATGCTTGTATCTCAGCTTACGAAAATATATTTCATGGTCTTTTATTTGATGAGGACTATTTAACAGAAAATGATCCGTATCACGCAAACAATCAAGATATCGTCGATAACCGTACCTTAGAACTACAAAAAGTGTTAAATCCATATTGGAATTTTTCTTAAAACCTTTTGTGATTGTCGATACTTTTATAAATAAAGCCTATATATTGCGGCTCAACTGCAATTCATAAAATATGGGAGACAATTGAATGGGAATCGAAAATCTTGATAAAATTTTCAAACCAAAAAGCATTACAGTGATTGGGGCAAGCAATCGCATAGGGTCAGCAGGATACCGAATATTTCGAAACTTGATTGGATCTGAATTTGATGGTGTCGTTTATCCCATTAATCCAAAATATGAAAGCATACAAGGCGTAGAGTCATATAAAACTGTGGAAAATCTTCCAAAAATACCTGATTTAGCTGTCATCGTAACTCCCTCAAAGGTAGTGCTTGATGTCGTTGAACAATGTGGTAAGAAAGGAATCAAAGGAATACTTATCATCTCGGCAGGATTCAAAGAAATTGGAAAAGAAGGCAAAAAGCTAGAGAAAAAACTGGAGGATATTCGCAGAAAATATGAACTTCGTATTGTTGGACCAAACTGTGTTGGGATCATCATGCCCTATTTAGGAATGAATGCTACATTTGCTGGAGCCATGCCGGATCAAGGAAACATTGCCTTGTTTTCTCAAAGTGGTGCAGTATGCGGGTCAATTCTAGATTGGGCGGCATCAGCAAAAGTAGGTTTTAGTTCATTTGTTTCAGTTGGATCGATGCTTGATGTTGATTTTGGTGACCTTATTGATTATTTTGGCCGAGATATCCATACTCGCAGTATTGTTCTCTATGTTGAAAACATAACCCATGCACGCAAATTCATGAGCGCTGCTAGAAGTTTTGCGAGAGTAAAACCAATCATTGTCATTAAATCTGGTCGATATAAAGAGGGAGCAAAGGCAGCTTCGTCTCACACTGGAGCCATGGCTGGAGAGGACTATATCTATGATGCAGCCTTCAAACGTGCAGGATGTGTACGAGTAAAAAAGATTGGTGAACTTTTCAATTGTTCCTCTATTCTAGCAAAACAACCACGACCAACAGGATCGAATCTTGCAATTATTACAAATGCAGGAGGACCAGGAGTATTAGCTACTGATACTATTGTTGAAAATGGTGGAAAATTAGCAGAACTTTCTGAAGAAACGATCAATGAATTAAACAAGTTTCTTCCAAAACATTGGAGCAAAGGAAATCCTATGGATATCATTGGTGATAGTGATGAAGAGGCATATCGAAAAACCATTGAAGTTGCACTGAAAGATAAAAACATAGATGGAATTATTGTCATTTCAGTTCCTCAAGTCATGGCAAATCCAAAGAAACTTGCTGAAAATATCATTGATATTTCTAAGAAAGCAACGAAACCAATCCTCACTTCTTTTGTTGGTGAAGAAAGTGTACAATACGCGCGGCAACTGCTGAATCGCAATGATGTTCCCACTTACTCAACTCCTGAAGAAGCAGTTGAATCGTATATGCATTTGTATCATTACTCACGAAATCTTGAATTACTCTTTGAAACGCCAGAGGAACGAAACGTTGAAACCACAAAAGAAAGTAAAGAGAACATTAAATCAATCATTAAAAAAGCGTTGAAGGAAAACAGAACACTTCTCTATGAAGGTGAAGCAAAACAAATCCTTGAACTCTATAACATTCAATCAACCAGACCGCGACTTGCGAAAACCGTTGATGAAGCAATTGATCATGCCAAAAAAATCGGTTATCCTGTGGTCATGAAGATTCATTCACCACAAATCACTCATAAAAGTGATTCTGGGGGAGTTGCATTGAATCTAGATTGTGATACATCTGTAAAATCAGCGTACACCAGAATGATGAAAACGGTGAAGAAAAATGTTCCCGATGCAACAATTGAAGGGGTTACCATCCAAAAAATGGTGAAAAATGCAGGTGCTGAATTTATCCTTGGTTCAAAAAAGGATCCTGTATTCGGATCGATTATTCTGTTTGGACTTGGTGGTATATTTACCGAACTATTCAAAGATAGAGCCATTGGTTTTCCCCCGTTAAATCAAGTTCTTGCTCAACGAATTCTAGAAAAAACCAAAGCATACCGATTGTTGAAAGGATATCGAAATATTCCACCTGCAAATATGAAAGCAGTTGAAGAAACCATGATTAATTTCTCCCAGCTTATTGAGGACCATCCTGAGATCAGTGAACTAGATATTAATCCATTAATCCCTCAAGATGATGATCTGATTGCTGTTGACGCTCGAATTGTTATTGATAGAAATCCTGAAGATAAACCACATATGGTAATCAGTAAATATCCAAGTCATTATATTAAAAAGGTTACTTTAAGGGATGGAACTGAGGTAACACTTCGACCGATTAAACCTGAAGATGAGCCGTTATGGCAGGAAATGTTTGATAGTTTTTCGGAAGAAACTGTCCGGTATCGATTTTTCCGGGTGATTAAGGAAACA
This sequence comes from uncultured Thermoplasmatales archaeon, assembly GCA_964406955.1. Taxonomy (GTDB): domain Archaea; phylum Thermoplasmatota; class E2; order DHVEG-1; family DHVEG-1; genus EX4572-165. The sequence goes on from CAYOTP010000031.1 coordinate 14,618, forward strand.
CCTCATAAGATGAGAACAAGATATTGCAACATTGATTATGATCGGGAAATTGGTATTGTAGCTGAAATCAAACAAAACGGTAAACGAAGATTCCTTGGTGTTACTCGAATTATAGCGGATCCGGGTAGTAATGATGAAGCTGAATTTGCATTAGTTGTAAGTGATAAATGGCAACGACATGGATTAGGTGCAGCATTCATTGATTATACTCTTGAAATAGCTCGAAATAAGAATTTTAAAAAGATTTATGGTCCGGTGTTAAAAGATAATATTCCAATGATTAAGTTATGTCGTGAGAAAAATTTTGATTTTTCAGAAGGTGACCCTGGAGAATATGTCGTGTCTTTTACGTTGTAATTCTTTGTTTCGTAAAGATAGCTGTTTGAGCTATGAACCTAATTCATAGCCTTTCACAATTTTTTCAATCATTTTTTATGCAAATATATAAATAATAATAAGTTTACATTTTATTTGCTAAAGAAGTTTAGGAGTAAGATTATGACGAATTCATCAGATATTTCTGTGAAACAAGCAACTGAGGAACTTTTACAAACGAGTATATTTCGAAATATTGCAAAAAGAAATACTGCTTCTTTTGCTCAAAAACTTGCCATGTGGCTTGTTCGTTATTTACTTGTAATTTCTTCGATGAGTGAATCACTTCACATTTCATTAGAACAGGTATTGATGAATCTTCACGGGGATCGCTTCAAAAAAATTGTAGATATCACTGAAAAAGGATTTCAAAAAACTGAATGCGAATCCCATAAATATGATCATTATATCTGGTAAGATTTGATAATAATAAATGGAAATAAAATAAAAAAATAAAGATTACTCCTCTTTTTGAGGAGTGTTGTTTTTTTCAACTTCTGTTAATTATTTAAAGTTGAAGTTATAATTGTTTTTCCAGTATTGCTTAAGTTCGTCGAGTGTTTTGTCTAGTGTTATGGTGTCTTTGACATCATAGATATAATTAGTTGGCATTGGCATCATCGTGTTGGTTGGCATATTCCATGAATCCGATAAGAACGGATCAATCATACAGCCCCAATCTTTGTAGGTTCCATCGCTTTCTACCCATGCATAAAAGGTTCCAACACGGGAATGGTTTTTATCATAGATTGGTTTATCAACGAGTTCATCGGTTGGGCAGGTTGTTGAACCACAGGGAACTGCTTTGTTCCAGAATCTGCCGAGTTGTTCGGTTGTTTTGTTTAGTGTGACATGTTCTCCGAAATCTTTCACATAGTCGCTATAGATCGGAACAAGTTTGTGTGTCCCTCTGAACCAGGTATCTTTCGTGTTTTCATTTGGCCGAATACCAAAGAAATATCCAGGGTATTCTTCATTCCAGCTTTTCCAATATTTATCTACTCGACCAACGGAATTTCCATTGCAATCGTAGACTTCCTTTCCTACTACATCGTATGGATTATGTATCTTCATGCTCCATCTCTCCTAGTTATTAGCGGTCGGATAGTTTATGAAGTATTTAAAACATTCTATTTATTTAGCTGATATCTTTTGTTGAAAAAAGATAATTAGATACATCTTAATTAAATATTCTTTTGAATATATTATTATTTAGATTGATATTCTTTAGAAAAAATTGATGGTTTTTACTGATTTAAAAAACTTTTAATACATGATAAAATAAGTTATCCTTTCAATAACTCCAAGGTTTTTTTTAGTTCGTTATACCATGCATCTAGACAGTTCTTAGCTTCCTTTTGAATTTGTTCAATGGAACAACATTGGTAGACATGATAATATCCTCCCTGGGGGAGTGTTTTGGTACTTTTTTTACAAATATTGGATTTAGTGAGTTTTTGCAGGGACCTATATATTGTACTTCGTTCTCTGTTAAGCTGTTTAGCTAGTTTGTTTGCTCTTGTAGGGCCAGTTTGTTTGAGTTTTTTGTAGACTCTAATGTCAAGTTCATTCAGATTAAAAACACATTTTATAGCTTCATCACATTTGACTGGTGTTTGCATTCGTTTTGTTTGCATATAATTCTATGCCTATATGCTAATTACACATATATAATGGTTGTGTAAATTTAATGCACAAACGTTATATACTATGTTTGCCATAAATGATACACAATGAATGATGAACTTACACAAATAAAGAGAAAAAAACTCGAAGAATTAAAAAGACATTATGAAACTGGAGGAAAATCAATGGAAGATAACATGCCAGACAAACCGCTAGAAATAACTGATGCAGATATAGATCAACATATAAAGAAATATGATATGATTGTCATAGATTGTTGGGCGCCATGGTGTGGACCCTGTAAAATGATCCATCCTGTTTTGGAGGAACTTGCAAAAGAGATGCAGGGAAAAATCGTTTTTGGAAAACTCAATGTTGATCACAACAAAGAAACCGCAGCAAAATATGGGATTATGAGCATCCCGTCACTTCTCGTCTTTAAAGAAGGAAAAATCGTAGATAGAATCGTTGGAGCAATGCCCAAACCAATGCTTAAAGCTAAAATCGAACCACACTTATAAAAACTAGAGAAATGATTTAAAGAGAGTGACCTGATGAAACATACAAATCTTTCAATTACATTTATCCTCCTCGTTTTTGTTGCAATTCTAACTTCTTTATCCGGATGCACAGATAATGATAATTTATCCCAAACAGAAAATGAAGGAACCTGGCTGTTTGCCATGGATACAGCAACAGAATATGTTGGAGGCTATGGAGAATATCGAACGGGTTACATACCAACACTTGTAATAATTGATGTAGATGGAAACATAGTCCATAAATCTGCAGGAGTTCATACCAAAGATCAACTTCTGAATCATGTTAATGATGCAAGAGAAAAAGATTCCAGTAGAGTTCCGGCACCAGATTTTTCCTTAAGAACTTTTGGTGGTAATACGTTTACACTATCTGAAAATCGTGGAACCCCAATTATCTTGGATTTGATGGCTGTCCGCTGTCCACCATGTGAGACACAAATGCCTGAACTCCAAAAGTTAAAAATAGAATTAGGAAATAACGTTATTATTCTTTCCATCAATGTTGATGGAGCTGGAGGCCATGAATCTGTCCAGGATGTAAGAGATAAATATGAACAATATATCAAGGAGGAATAAGAGATGAATAAACAACATTTGACTAAAAGAATCATCATGTTTTTCATGATTGCAACCTGTTTTAGTTTAACATTATCCATTGTTGGTGCCGAAACGACAGTTGAACTTGATCCAACCAATCCCAAACCTCAGGAAACGATAAGCTTTACCGCTACGATAACTGATGTAGATAATATTGAAAAGGTGACCATACGGGTCCAAGAATGTGGTAACGAACCAGGAATTGGTTATATATGCTATACTGAGGAATTCAATGAAACCATGGACGAATCAGATCTAAATACGTATACTGCATCAGTCACTCTAAAACAAGAAAATGCAATTGAACTGAAATATGAGATAAATTATCTTACAGGAGATGGTTGGATATCTTATCCTGAAGGAAGTAACAATCTAGTAACTGTTGACTTGGATACTTCAACTCAAACAAATGATGGCAGCAACAATGATGAAACTTCAGATACGCCAGGATTTGAGTTCATGTTTATGCTTTTTTCAATCGCAGGATTAATTGGAATATCATGGTTTAGAAAGAAGCACGACTAAATCAAAACCTTTTATTTTTTTCTTTTATTTTTTTCATTTCTTCATATAGTTTCATTGCAATAACTCCCATTACCGTACTTGTTTCAAGAGAAACGTTTACTCCAGTTAGTTCCAAATGATAGTCAACCGTTTTTAACAAATGTGATGGTAAGCCTTTTTTTCCAAGTCCCATCATAATAATTAATTTTCCTTCTGGGTGATTCAATTTTTTTTGTAGGGCTTGTTTCAGGGATATTTTCTTTTTTTCATCTGGATGGGGTGTGGTTGCAATAACAATTTCAAAATTAGAAAAAACAGAGGTTTTTAGTTGCATTGATTCTAAAAGATGAATTCTTTGTTTTTCAAATAGAAACTGAATATATTTGCCTTCCTGTCCAATTTTTGTATCTGTTGTTACTTGCCGTATAAAATTATCCGCACCATCTATTGGAAAATGGAGTAATGCTAAATCAAGACCAAATGCAGCACATAACGGTGCAGCTCGAGCAATCATTCGCATATGAACTGGTTTCATTGGTCCGTCATACGTATTGTATAATCCTAAGATACAACCAGTTGTGTCTGGAAGGTCCTTTGATAGTATTTGATTTGTTTTTAGAGATGATCCAACAGGGTGAATCGCATCAAATTTTTGGTCGTTTTTCATCATGGTTTTTTCAATGAGTTTTTTGATGGTATTATCGGTGGTTGTTTGATGGATATCTCTTAATATTTTATTTGCTTGTTGTTTCTTATTAATTTTTAGGAGGCCTTTGGCGAGGTTTATTTGAATTTTTTCTCGGTCCTTAGTGTTTTCTATGCTGCTGACTCTTTTCAGTCCTTTATTGAAACAAAATAGACTAATATCCTGATGATTGTTCTTATCTGCAGATCCTCCAAGTGTGGTAAGGAGCTGACATTGATGGACCGGGTCAACTAAGGAAAGGATAATTTCTTTCAATGTTATGAAATCTTGTTTTGATTGGACATGTCTAGATAAATATCTTAATACTGTGTTTTTTTTATTGTTTTCTATTTGCAATGCTGCTTTGATTGAGGTATGAAACGCTTGAGGAAAGTAGATTTGGTTTTTATTACATTGAAGATACAAATACCCTAAAACTTTTGATTGGATAAATGGATCTTGAATCTTCATAATTTCCTGATACATTGTATCTGGAGAAATCGTTTTTTGGCATGTTGTAGCCCAATATCTGATGACGCTTTTACTATCTTTAAGCAAAAAATCAGTATTGTTCATTGCAACAGCAAGAAGTGAAGGTATTCTTTTACATCCAAAATGTTTGACGAGTTCACCAATGTTTTGCGATAAACCATCTCCTTTTGGAAATTCTTGAATCTTTTTTAGAAGTTCATCTAATAAATATTCGCCGTCATCTTTTGAAAATTCTTTCCTGCATGTTTTTGTATGTTTAGCTAGTTTTGCATAAAGCTCTGCTCGACGCCATAACCTTGGTTCTTGATCTACGGTTCTGATGGCTTCAACTGCAAGAAGTTTTGCTTCTGAAATTGATAACCTTGAATCCATAGAAAGACGAAATAATGCAAGGGAAAAATAATATGGATCTTGAATGGTTCGAGCATCATGAATTAGTTTTTGTGGACTGCGGCCTTGTTTTGATTTTTGTTCTTGTATTAATCTTCGATAAAATGATGGGCAGTGGCAGTGTTGTTTTTTTTTCATAATATACTTCTTCAACGCTCTCCATTGTTTTTTATCTTTACGGTGAGAAACATTCAGTGGATTTGTGTTCGATTATTTTGTGTTGGTACTACAATTCAATAGATTTTTTTCCCTTCAATTTTGTCCCATCTCACTATAATTAATACTTTCATTCACCCTTGTTTTGAGTATATAAACAATAAACAACAATGATTGGTTAGAAAGACGATTCATTCGGGGGAACTGTCAGTGAAGGGTGATCCCAACTCTTCCTCCCTTCCTGCTTTTCTGCCATTTTTTTACTAGCTTTCATAATTCTCATAGGTGCTCATCAATTCGTCAGATTTAATTAAAAAAAATGGTTCTAACCCACATTCCGCACTTTGATTTTAAAAAATCTATTTTTTCTGATTTTTCAGTAAT
>CAYOTP010000032.1:0-2906 GCA_964406955.1 uncultured Thermoplasmatales archaeon
TGTGGTTTCAGATTCATTGATTTTGGAGGTCACCAAAATAAATTAAAAAGTCTCAAAAATCCTTAGACAACTTTATAATAGTGTTTTTAATGTCAGATGTGAAAAAACCTTACTATGGGCCTGTGAGGTAGCTTGGATATCCTATTGGCCTTCGGAGCCAGTTACCAGGGTTCGAATCCCTGCAGGTCCGCTCTTTTTTTGGATGTTGAACTGATTAGAATTAGATTTTCTTAGATGGAAATTGATTGTTTTGACGATTATTTTTTGTTTTGAAAAAAATAATTATGTTTACTATTGGTTTAGCAAATTTCAATAAAAATCTGATATATATTAATTATTTATAATTAATTTATTTTTAAGGAAATTTTTTGGGAAAAAGTATTTAATGTTAAATATCATAGCTGTTTGTTAGTGGAGGCAATAGTATGAATCCTATAACTCAAGCGTTATATGATGCTGGTCTTAAACTAGGTGGTTTTGGTGAACCATTCGTTGAATTAGAAACAGCTTTTTGGAATATCGTCCCCAATTTAGTATTTCTAATTGTGTTATTACTGGTTGGATATGTTATTTCAAAATTCGTTTCTAGAGTTGTACGAAAATTCCTTGAACGAGTTGGTTTTGAAAAAGCGATGGCGAAAGTAAAGATCGATAAACAGTTCAAAAGTATAGGTCTTGAAAGTGTATCGCATTTCATTGGAATGTTTGTTTTTTGGTTTATATTGCTCATCTTTTTACAAATCGGTATTGGTGCTATCGGTGTTACATTAATCACTGATCTTTTAACTCCCATTGTGTTAATCATTCCTAGAGCGTTGATCGCAGCGTTACTTGTCGTTATTGGTTTGTATGTTGGTACGTTGGTAGCTAATCTTGTTGAGAAAGTATTGGATAAATCCGGATTGAAAAAAACTGTTTCTCCCATTGATAAGGAATTGGCCGGTACTGGATATAGCTTGTTTTCAACTTTAGCATTGATCATTAAAATATGGATTGTTCTTATCTTCGTTCAAACGGCGATAGGTATTCTTGCCATTCAGGCGTTAACTGATTTCATCAGCCCAATTATCTTGTTTTTCCCAAGAATCATCGTTGCCTATTTTGTCGTGTTAGTTGGTCTAGTGATTGCAAACTATATTACTAACATGATAAAGAATTGGTTGAAAACCACCCCCATTGGAAAACAATTCAGCAAGGCAGATAAAAAAGTTGAAAAAGGTGGTTTTTCCATTCTTAACCTTGCTTTGCTCTTTGTTAAAGCATGGATCTTACTTATCTTTATTCAAATCGCATTAGATATCGTTGCTATTGATATTCTTACCACATTCATCAATCCGATTATTCTCTATTTCCCTAGATTACTTGTGGCTGTTGCACTGGTCATCATTGGATTGATCGTAGTTGATATCATTTTAAAAATCATTCATAAATTATTTGAGGAATTGGAAGTAAATAAGTTCATTGAACCTGTTGACACCATGATTAATCGACCGGGTTTAATGATGAGATTCATTGATTTTTTGATCACGGTCTTGATTCTTCTTATCTTCATTGATATGGCTGTGGCCGTGTTGGATATCGCTCAAATCAATGTATTGGTGAACACAGTGATTCTGTATCTACCTAATCTTTTTGCTGCTGCGTTCATTATTATCTTTGGGCTTTGGTTTGCTGGATGGTTATCTGATAAGGTTCAAGGGATGTCAAAAGAAAATGAACTTCCCTTCCCAACTCTTCTCGCCAATGGGGTCAAGTTCATCGTTATCTTCATCGTGATTACAATTGCCCTAGCCCAAGTTCGAATTGAAGTTCCCATTCTATATATCGCATTTGCAATAGTGCTTGGTGCAGTGATGATTGGTACCGGTGCAGGATTTGCCTACGGAATGAAGGATGTCAGTGCAAACATGGCTGGTTTCATCCAGGTCAATGAAATCGTATCCACCGGAGACAATATTAGTGTTGGTGAATACGCTGGAACAGTGGAAAAAGTGACTAGATATACAACAATACTGCGAGATAAAGACGGAAAGCAACATGCAATTCCAAATACATATCTAGTGAAAAACACGGTAAGTAAGTGAACTACCACCGTTTGAAACCGGTGGTTTTCTCGCTACTTTTCTATAAAGGAATCGTTTCATAATTTATATATACAATAAGAAACTATATAAATATAAATTAGATACTTAAATATACAGTGGAGGTGAAAAATTGCATAAAAAATTTATGACTATTATTATTTTTGTAACAATTTTTTCAATTGTAACTGTGGCCACAGCACACGTCCCATACATTGAACGAACCGATTATTCCGAAGAAAATCCATTCCATGTTTGGAAAATGATCGAAAAATCCAAAGCATTCTATGCATGGCTGGAAACGGATGGTGAAAATCCTTGTACGGATATTGATGTGTACATGTTCAACGTAAGAAACAAGCCTGTTAACATATATGTTGAACTCATCGTGCCAGTCATGAATGGATATTATGAAGATTTCGTACCCAGCTTTGCTCTTATTGGACCCGGGTTGCCAGAGATACATCAATCACTACCCTTTACCATACCTTCAGGATATGGTGGGATCATAATGGAAAACGTTGAACCAGGTACAAATCGAGAAACATTTTTCGAGCCATTCGGTGGAAAATCCTATTATAACGGACCAATCCTTGATGAAAATATTTCTGAACCTGGCACCTATTATATCTATTGTTGGGATCCCTATCAACAAGGTGGCGATTATGTCTTAGTGATCGGTAAAGGAGAGTTTTTTGGTCCAATAGATATCATCCGGGCGATAATAAATACGGCTATCATTCGAAGAAACGGCGAATTACATGTTCCAACAGTTCTTTCAAGGTACCATCAACAAAGTATAAAAGTGATCAGTTAAAAAAAAAA
>CAYOTP010000032.1:2916-20221 GCA_964406955.1 uncultured Thermoplasmatales archaeon
ACAGCTATAACAAACAGCAAAGCAAAGATAATGAAAAGGATTCCAAAGCCTGGAGTTTGTTTTTCATCCTCAGTAGTATCATCATCTGGATTTTGGTTACCTGTATCGTCTTGATTTTCATCAGTTATAAAAGATCCTGAACGTGATGTTGTCGCCCAATCTTCTGGAGTGATCGTTATTTTTTCATTGGCATCCATTGAGAAATCATCTTTTGATTCAGGGATGAAATCAATTTCAGAATCATCTTCCAGTGATTCAGTGCTTTTAGTCGTCACGGTACAAGAGAAGGGGACATCAAAGGTTTCCACAATCAGATCCTCATAATCATCAGAGATAGACAGCTCAACCTCAGCACCTTGTTCATGTTGTCCACTGGTAAATATATATTCTCTTCCAACAAATGGTGAATTATAGAATTCCTTTGCTATTGATATTGTATAGTCCATTGGATCACTAGCTCGTATCTTTGTTACATCACCCCGTTGGAACCTAAAGGTATAATCGGGGGTACCAGCATTTGAGGTACGAGGTGAGAATTGTATCCTATCTATCGTCTCTTTTGCGTTTATAACATTCTCTAAAGCATAGAATGATGATTCGTCCCAGATCATTAATGAATACGTTCCTTCACTATCTTCAGTTTCAACGGTGCTTTCCATGTGAAAAGTTAGGGAGATATTACTTGGAAACACAAACATGTCAACGAGATTATCCTTTCCAGCAAATTCAAAGATCGGTGAAGAATAAGGAATATTGACAACAAGTTCTCCATTCACATAACCGGTCTTTCGTCCAATAGGGTCCTCAGCATAGAATGCGGTATCTCCTGAAACCATTGTACTAATCTGAAGTGAGGTTGGAAGACGTTGACCCGTGATACCTGCTGATCCTAGATAGTTGATAACGCTAGCATCTCCAATTACGGTGTTATAATCTAGATAAAAAATGTTATCATCCCAAGTTGATGTACTATTCCATACATAAGACCACCATCCATCATAAGTGGAATCCACACCACATTCAATGAAAGGATAATGATTAGTATTTGTATAATCTGTTGAATCTTGAGTACTAGCATGTGGTCTATTGGGATCGTAAATATATATTCTTGTTGGGGTACTACCATCACTTAAGATAACTCGCCAGGGGACAACCGCATGACCTCCTGCTTCATCAGTGATCACGATCACGCCAGGGTTACCATCATCTAAATCATCGATGATATCGTTAAGGACATCTTCCATATGTGGATGAAGACCAGATGATCTAGTAGTACTTAACCCATCTTGATCTGAAAATTGAGATTTTATTTCAGATTGAGTATCTTTTGAATATTGACCGGCTTGTCGAGCATAATAATATCTCCAAGTATAATTCCAGTTTTGCTGTTCGAGGCCATCAATAGATGTTGCGGTATCTTGAATAATATTTGCATAGATACGAGCACTGGGTCTAGCTAACTCAACAGCAGTGACACACATTCCATAGCAATGACCGTTTCTTCCACCAGTTTGCACTTTGTTTTCGTAAATGCGTTCTGCACGTGGATTTCTCCATCCAGTTCTTACATTCCAATATACTTCATTCATTCCATAGATCGATTCCATCATACTCCAACTCCAGGTATGATTCTCATCGCATCCCCAGTTCGCAAAGGGAAGACCCCAGTTCCATTGCCATGGTGCACCAATCTCGATATCTTCACCCTCAACTCGTGTGGACCTATCTTCTATATCGTATGCTCTTACAGAATAACGTAAGGTGCAGGGTACTGAGCAATCAGAGAGGATGTCTACACCGTTATAGACCGTAATAGATTCTTCAACCTCTGTTTGAGGTGGATCGTAACTAAAATCAAGTGGTGTTCCATCAACAGTAATGGTCATAAAATCAATCCCATCTGGATCAGTTGCCGTTGCTGTGATATCTATTCGTTGTCCATCCATCGGAAGCAACCTGTGTTTTTCGGGTATCACATTATCTTCTTCGAATTCGATATCAAGCGTTACAATCGGATCGCTCCCCGTTCCTTCTACTTCAACCGTAAAAATTTCGCCTACAGGAGATTCTCCCCCCTTATCATCAGCAAAGATGCTAAAGGTATACGTTCCAGTGGTAAGAACCTCTGAGTAAGAACAGGTTAGAGTGGTTTGAGTACCCACTGCTTCACAAAGTTCTACTTCAACAGCAGCTTTTTGAATCGAAATATACTGCATGGCAACATCATCTGTCGCTGTTACTGAGATAATAACAGTATCGCCTGATTGCGGATTTAAAGGACTGACCGTATATTCTATCTCACAAGGTGTGGTATCCTCAGGTGGTTCTTCAGGAGGATCTGGTTCTTCTCCAGTTATCGTTTCATATGTTATCTGTAATCGTGGTCTATGAGATGCATCATCATCACTATAAAATACATAAGAGAAAAATTGATCATATTGTTCATTAATAAACGCAACTCCATTATTTTGACTTGGAGTTTCAACCCAATCTTCAACTAATGTTAATGCATTAAAATCATACGGACCATCTGTTCCCACATTCTTTTGATCGATTGTTGATGAGACAGATGGCTTGTTAGTCCAATTCAACGTTTCCTCATTCCAAGATGTTGTCACCTTTTTCATCTCTGTTAATGCATTTACTTCCGAACCATATGATGAACACCATAAACGAATTCTTGCATTTTTAATATCTGCATCAGGCGGAAGATCAATGTTGTTGAACTTTACATAAAACTGATAATCATTATTGAACTCGTCTTGCCCAATCATCAGATTATATTTATTCATACCTGTGTTGTAATTCACTGATGGAAGGCCTTGATAGACATAACTTGATTCATCAGAGTAAAAATATGCAGTATACGTTACTAGTTCCGGTTCCGATGGTGGTGCTGACATCGTTTGTGGTATGTTTGTTAACAGTGTTGATAGCAGTAGAAAACATAGCCCTAAAATAAGTATTTTCTTCATTTTATATAACCTTCTTTTTTATAAGGTTATTGTGAAGTATTTTTTATAATCTTCTAAAAAATTTGTAGATAAATCAATTATTTAACAAGAATCGAAAAGAAAAAAAGGTTTTTTTGAAAAGAAAGAAGAAATGACTGCTCTTTTAAAAGACCTGATCATTTTTTCCGTTTCATTAGGATCACTGCCACAGCCATTATTGCTAATAATCCAATTATTTCAAAACCTGGTGAATCATTAGTAGTATCCTCATTACCTACCTCATTACCATTTTCACCATTGGAATCATCAGGTCCGCGTTCATTGCCATCTGAGGATTCTTGATCAAAATCATCTTCTTCGCTGGAACTATCTTGGGAATCTTCAGAGGTTTCGTTTAATTGTTGATATTCATATCTATACCAGGTTTCTAATTTTAATCCACTGTATAAATATAATCTTATCTCAAGTTCATCTCCTTGACTCCCATATTCAGGTGTGGCAGTAGTAACGGTTTCATCAAATGATTGATACTCATTATTACTATCGGTTCTGAAAAATCCTTCTCCATCATCATTTTCAAAATCCCAATATCCTCTGTTACCATTCCCCATTTGAGCTCGAACCGATGCAAAAGGAGTGAAAAAAGATTTATTATCTTCAATTAGATCTAATCTAACCTGTATTGTCACGTCTTCACCTGCAGCAATCATTTCAGGCGGCTGGCTAAATGAACCTTGAAACGTCATTGATTCTCCATATATTTTAGGTGGATCAAAAGAAGTATCGGTATCACCAATATAGGATCTAGTAATAATAAAATCATTACGTTCATAGATACCCGTGTACCGATACATATCTTCATACTGGACGTTATACTTTTCAAAGTCTTCTTCATGGTCAAGATCAATGATCTCTACAAGGACCCAGCCATACTCTTCATCCTCTAGACTGGAAACATTAAAAGATGAAGCAATACAAAGCAAGCATAATATACTCACAAATAACAGGGCATCATATATTTTTTTCATAATAAAATCACCTTAAGTTACTAACCCCAAAACAAAAAATAGTTAATAATAGTTTAGGTACAATCGTTTTAAGAGTAATTGTTATTCTTTAGTTAAATTACTGTTCAAATCATACATCAAAAAGCAAAGATTGATTTTTGATTTTTTTTGCTAATCTAATCATTGAATTCTTCCGATAGATTAATGGGAAGAAGGTTTCTTGTTGAAAGATTCGAAACAGCTTCATCAGCCTCAATCCCATAGAATCCTCCCTTAAAATCATTGTAGACAATGGTTCCGGTTCCTTCAACAATATCATCTTGTTCAACACAACCACTTAATCCACCTATGAGGAAAACTAAGATTATTCCAATAATAGCAAAATTTTTATTCATTTGTTAAACCCTCCTATACATAAGCTCCTGCTTAGAATCCTCATCTATCAGTTCCAACATAGTATCATCCTCATAGAAATGAAAATTAAATATTGACACAGCTACCGTTTCATTAAAGGTGGTATTCACTATCAAGGTTTCTTCGTCCATCTGCCAAACCATCTTCCACGGACCATTTGTACCTGTTCCATTATCAAAAAATATGATCGATCCAAATCCATCATTCAATTGCCACATACCCACAATACGATCATGATTTTCAAGTAACACCGATTTTGATTTCTCTTCCACACATCCATTCAAACCAAGCAAAAGAATCAAAATAATACTTCCAATTACCAAATATTTTTTAACCATTTTTTACATCAATCCTAAATATTTTTTAATAGCGTATCATTTCGCCTGTTCTTTACTACTAAATTCATTAATCCTTTTTATCAATATAACCATTTTGATTATATGAACCATTATTAGATATGGATAACTATCTAGGGGCAATGATATTTAAAAAATTTTGACTATCGTCAATGAAGCAGAAATCATGTTGACCTAGAGATCTGTTTCCATGTATTGTATCCTAGTTTTTCAGTTCCATCTTGAGTGATCAGTCCAGTGGTATCTCCTCCAGGTTGGTCATGTAACCAGATGTACCCGAAGAGATGTAAATCAATATCTTGTTCTTTTGTCAGCCGGGTGGATAGATCGATGAGAAAATCACTTTGACCTTGTTGGCCACCGAAGGCTTCATGGCTGCTCCATCCTATTTCGGTGAATCCAAATGGTGTCTGAGGCATGTATGCAAAGACTCGTTGATAGTAATCAGAGGATATATCCGCCGGTTGGTTTATCCCTTGGACTGCATATGGATAGGTTGTTACCGCTAGGATATCAACTTTTTCTTCATTAAAGAAGGAAAGAACCTCTAGATCTGCTTCCCTATTTTCTTTTACGATTTCTCGGGCGAAAACAAAAAATATCTGTGTATCTGGAGCGATTGCTTTTACTGAATCATAGATCTCTTCATAAAGACTTACAAAATGTTGAAACCCATTGGGGTTGTCAATATCATTGCCATATAATTCATACCAACGATTCACTTCATTACCAAGAGAAAGATATTTTGGATGGATCGTGTTAATTACTTCAAGAACTGACGTTTTATAAAGATCTCTCCATTCTTCATCTTGTAAGGTCGCTTCTGGCATTGAATCTGGTGTTTTTATCACTAGATTCCCCTGATCATCTTGATCGATGAAAGAAAAATGAATCAAAGGAAACATGTCATTTCCTCTGATGTATTCTTTAATGAATGTGTTACCCCACCATCCTGAAAGTTTCTCAGCATAATCCCAGAATCCACTAGATCCAGCTCCAACTGACCATATAGGGACAAATTCAGCATGGTCAGCAGCTTTCTGGTAAGAATCAGCGAAATCTTCCCCATGGGCAGGATTTGGAAGGATCCCCATAAAGAATCCTCTTTGTGGAAGCACAGGATCATCGATTGGATCCACACATCCAGAAAAAAAGCTCATGCTCATCAATAATGTTAGAACAATAAAAATCAATGTTTTCTGTTTTACATCCATATCTTCTTTCTCCAAAGGTTCGCTACAGTTATAATAGCAATGGTAAGAATTGATATTTAAATATTCTATAAAAAGTTAATGAAACCGCCCAAAGTAGAGATTAAATATTGTTTTTCAAAGAAAACGTAAAGGCTGCCATGTCAGATTCTATCTGTGAAATCTATAAGAGTACACTGACAAAACTATCCACTTTGATGGAAGGGATCTAATCATAATGCAATAAATAACAGTAATCTAATCGTTTTTAATAGATTACTAGAAAAAGAAAAAAAGGTATTCCCGAGTCTAAATCTATAAAACAGGATACGGTATTGTCATCGTGAAGATAAGATGGAAACTAAGGTTGATTCTTTTGTGAATCTTGATAATTGTTCAACGTATTCCTTGGAGACTCTTGGAGGGAAAGCGCAAAATCTTAACAAACTTGCTTCAGCAGGTTTCCCCGTTCCAAAAGGTATTGTCATTCCCACACAAACATATGAGTCATATATAAAAGATAAGGAAATACAACATGATTTAAGACGTCTTCTTGGAAGTATTGACTATGAAAACGAGGGTGATGTTTTAGAAAAAAGTAAACAGATCAAAAATCTAATCCTACACATTATCTTTCAGTCAGAATTTGAAAAAGAAATTGTAGAAACATTACAAAAATTTGGTAAAGATTCTTTGTGGGCCGTGCGTAGCAGTGCTGCTGCAGAAGACTTGCCCAATGCTAGTTTTGCGGGTCAACAAGATTCTTTCTTAAACGTTTCAGCAGATCAAATCATAGCATTTATTAAAAAATGTTGGGCGAGTTATTGGAATGAACGAGCGATAACCTATCGACAGAACAATAATATTTCTCAATTTCATGGTGGGATCGCTGTCGTTATTCAACGAATGGTGAACGCTGATAGAAGTGGTGTTTTGTTTACAAGTGATCCTCGTGGCAAACGAAAAAACACAATGATTCTTGAAAGTATTTATGGACTTGGTGAAGCAATTGTAAGTGGTCTAGTTACTCCAGATCAATTTGCAATAGACAAGCAAACTGGCAAGATACTTAAGCAAAATATCAACAAACAATCAATTCAAATCAAATATCTGAATGGGCGTAATGAAACATGTTCTGTCCCATCAGCTGATCAAGATAACCCTAGTTTAGATGCTGATTTAATCAAGGATCTTGTTGAAATTGGAAAAAAGATCGAAACATATTTTAATACTCCTCAGGACATCGAGTGGAGTATTGAAGGGGACAATATTTATATTCTTCAAAGTAGACCGATTACGACAATCGTTGATACTGATGAGATCCTTTGGACTCGAGGATATGGTGATGAATACTGGACGGATGTCGCTAGTCCCTTATATGTGAGTTTGTTAGGGACCTATTTGGAAGAATATGTGTTGAAAGAGGGAGCTAGGATCATGGGATATAAAGAAGTCCTTGGTCATGATCTTATTCGTATCCATAAATCCCATGCGTATTTTAATGCTGATGTCCTCAAACAAGTGTTTTTGTATTATCCAAAATTTGCTCGAACTAAGGAATTATTGAATTATTTTCCTCTTAAAGAACAAGATCGAATTAAAAATTTGCCAACGAAAACAATAAAACTACTGTTGAGTCAACTATTGATTGCAATTCGAGATCCGGATGGGAAGATGAAGCGAACAAATGATGCTTACATCAAATGGGGTGAACGGTTTTTAGAAGAAATGAAATCTTTTGATATCGCTGATTTAAGCGCGTATTCGTATGAAGAGCTTTTTCAAACGTTTCAACAGATGGAACAGTTGTATTTGAAACATTACCGGCTCATTAGATATGGAATGGTAAGTCATAGTATTGCTACGAATCTGATGGTGAAGAATTGGTTGGAAAACTGGTTGGATGATTCAAATGCAGTGTTGTATTCAAAACTTATCAGTGGGATTCCAGGTAATAAAACCGTTGAAACTAATATTGCTATTGCAAAATTAGCCTCACACGCACAAAAAAACACTGAGATAAAAAAGAGTTTGGAAAATGATACAGAAGAACTCTTTTTACAGAAACTAACTCAAAATAATACTTGGAAACCGTTCAAGGAACAGTACGATCAATTCATGAAGGATTATGGTCATCGATGCCATACTCGTGAAGTGTATTATCCCTGTTGGATTGAAAACCCGAAACTAGTGATTACTCTTCTTAAAGGCCTTATTTCCGATGAAAACCTGGATTTTTCTTCCGTTGAAAAACAAAAAATTTTAGAACGTAAACAAACTGAACAAGAAATCTTAGATCGTATTGGAAAACTTTCCTTTGGTTTCATCAAAAAACGATTGTTCAAAATTGTCCTTCAGTATGCACAAACCTATTTAACATTTCGAGAGAATCAACGATTCTTTCTTGATCATCAACATGTACGGCAAAGACGATTATTCCTTGAATACGGCAGGCGTTTTCAAAAAAATGGTCTTATCGATGATCCAATGGATATCTTCTTTTTATCAAAAGAACATATTTTTGATGTTGCTATTGGTAAAAAAACACTTGACAAAACAAGACTCTTACAAGAAAAGGAATCTTTTTTCAAAAATCAAGGGAAACTCCCACCGAAATTCATCAAGGGAAACACTGAATTTGATGACACGATCATTTATGATGAACATAGTCTTCAAATCACTGGTGTTGGATGCAGTCCAGGAATAACCACTGGAAAGGTCCGTATTGTCACTAGTATTTCTGAAATAGGGTCTATTCAGAAAAACGATATTTTAGTCACTAGAAACACGGATCCAGCTTGGACGCCAGTATTCAAAAAACTCTCAGGCTTGATCACTGAAACTGGTGGAATACTAAGCCATGGCGCCGTGGTAAGTAGAGAATATAATATTCCAGCGATAACTGCAGTGAAACAAGTAACGACATTATTAAAAAATGGTCAACAGATCACTCTTGATGGAAATACTGGGATCATCTACATCAAAAAAAAGGATTGAATCATTATGAACACTGACATACTCCATTCACCTGGAACAGATGAACAATGGAACGAAAGTTTTTATTTTAACTGGTATGATAAAAAACTTAATATTTGTAGTTTTTCTCGGATTGGATTGACACCAAACACAGGTCAAAAAAACATGTTTCTTTTTTTCATGTTGCCTAATCGGAAGAAACTTGGCATGAGAAAAATTGATAGCCTTAAAAAACCTCTATCCGAAGAAACACTTGTGTTAGATGTTAGCAATTTAAGGTTTATTAGAAAGAAAAGTGAAAAAGAATGGTATATCTCGTATGATGGAGTTCTATTAGATCCATATACAGATAATGATTCAACAGTTCCGGTTCAATTTGATCTAGATTTCTTTGGATTCCACCCCATTTTTAATTATCGAGACTGCCCTCTTTCAGCATTACAAGAGAAACTCTCAAAAAACGTTGCCAGTGAACACTTCGAACAATATGGAAAGATCACAGGCATCCTTAAGGTGGCAGATAAAACCTATGAAATCAACGCGTTAGGGGAACGGGATCATAGTTGGGGCGTACGAAATTGGATGGCTCCTAAAAGATGGGTGTGGCTTACCTGCCAATTCAACAAAGATTTTGCATTCAACATTACAAAACTAACTGTTTCTGAAGGTGATATTGATGCTGGCTTCATTTATATCAATGGAAAAAATCATCCAATAAAAAAAATAACGATTGATACTGCGTATAGTAAACATCATGAACCACTATTGTTCAATCTATCAATGACTACGACATTAGATAAAGTCTTTGATGTACAAGGAGCAGTTAAAGATAAAATCCATGTTCCTTTCGAACAGAACAAAACAAAAAGTATGATGTATGAAAATCTAGCTAAATATACATACAAAAATGAAATCGGATATGGAATTGCTGAATATTTAATCAAACAATGATAGACATAAAAACAAAAAAAGATCAAATAAAAGATGCCTACGTTTGATCAATGAGCACATCATTTAGATTTGGTTTTGAGATCAACACGGTTTTCCAGATAATGCGCTATTATCACTTTCACGGCCTACACTTATATTTTGTATTGTTATATTCACTTATTCCTACTATTAGAGAAAAAAACATAAGACCCATCGCTAAGAGATTCTTATTCATTGTATATATCCAAAATCAATAATTTTTGTATTTTTCTTAATCATTTAATTCACCAAAAAAGTATCCCATAATCCTGAATGATGTCATCGGGATCTCTTGGATAATAATACCTACTTGACCTGATGACAACGCAATCCGCCCAGTAATATTTTCCAACTTCTAAATTCGCAACCTCATCAGATTGAGGCTCTAGATAGATAATTCCCCTATCTGTTGTGTTAAAAGCTACTATCGCATGATCATAATCACCACTTAGGTTTATAGTAACATATCCACATCGCATTCCTATACTTTCAGCGTTATTTTTCACTTCCAATGAATAATGAACGCAATTAAACGTTTCTTCATCATACCGTTTCCTATTTGTTCCATCGGATCTAATAAAATCCATAAGCTCTGAATAGGTGGGATTATACATCTCAAAAATTCCATCAGACCGCCGCAATTCCACCTCATCATATGTTTCATTCAATGTATCTCTGGTTTCAAGTAATTCATTTTGGGTGGAATATACTTCCAAGGTCAAATCTGCAAGTTCTTTTTTATGATTATCTAACGCATCCGAAATGAGTTGTTTTTCCTCAGATGATTCAGATATTGATTCATACATTGTGTATAATGTGATGGCAGATACTAGAATTGAAAAAAGAATACAGATGCTGAAAATAATTTTTATCATTTTCATCGTTTTTCACCTACCAAAATTCCAAGATCTCCTTAATGATAAAACGGTCAAAATCAGACCAACCACTACCATATTCTTCAACACATTCATCATAATAGTTTCCATTTTCTGGAAACGCTGGATAATTAGTAATCGTTTCAAAATAAACCATTCCCTCATCAATTGTATCAAATCCTATCCAATAATCAACATAATACGTAGTAAGCTCCCCTACAATCACTAAACCTCTAGTCATTGTCACTTCTAAAATAGCACAACGAATCCCTTGTCTTTTCGCATTTTCAATAACAGAAAAAACATCCTTGCTGTTATCATTATCAAGAAACTCTACAGCTTCATTATACGTCGGGTTATGCAATTGGAATTCATTTCCTGACGTTAAATTATATAATTCTGTATTGTTCTCTTGTAGATATCCTTGATACCGTGCCAAGTCTGATTCCAGGTTGTTTAAATCAATATTTGAGCTATCAATATTGTTTAATGTTACCGCTAATTCATCTTCTAATACTTGGATATCCTCTTTAATGGCAGAGTGGTGGTCATCTAAAATCAAATAACCAAAAGCTGAAACTGAAAGAATGGTGCCTATCATCACCACAAAAATTAAATAACTCACAACATGGTCATTTTTTTTTGGAATTTTTGATGGAATCTCCTGTTGCTGTAACCAATCTTTTATGCTAAGACCCTCAGGAGTATTTCCTCTATCAAACTCTTCTGATACAAAATCAGTTGGAATTCTTGATGGTTCCTCATAACAACTTGAACAGGATAACATATTATCCACTCCCTAATATTTTTAGTCTATTGTTTACTCACATAATGAACGTTATCACCACTAAACCCGACCACCGGAAACACAGACACTATTCCTATTTGCATGAGTTTTTTATTCATTCTTTTCACCATTACTCTCTCTTTTATTTTCTTCTAAGTGTGTTAAAAAATCTTTTCTGCAATAAGGACAAATGTTTACGTCATGTGGAATTTTTCTACCACAATTTGGGCAATATCTATCCACATTTTGTTTTGGATCAATAACTGTAATTACTTTATCTTCTCTAGCGGTTATCAGGGCAACTAGCCCAAGAATAAATAAGATTATTGGCATTAACATACAAACTGCACCTCCACCAAATGCTAAACCTAATACACCAAAAAGTAATGATACAGGTATACAGAGCCATAAAAATATTGCTAGAATTACATTACCCGTTTTCATTAAACCACTCCTATTACCACGAGTTTTTTATTTATACAAATCCCTCCGTGCAATGCATCAAATACCCTTTTCCCTATTAATAGTTCTTGTTTTTTTAATGCATCGTTTTCCTTATCTAAACAGTTGTCATACCTGAAGGCAACTAGAAAAATGAACTGTATTATATGGTCCATAAGTGTATGGAAAAATTGGAAGGCTGCCGTTTATTTCTTACCTGTAAAAGTTAATTTACATAGGTAAAATTTGAATTATTTGTAAATTTGGTTGTATTGTACAAATATTGGAATATATGAAAACTAAAAAAGAGTTAGTGAAAAGGTGTTTAAAAGAATGTTGAAAAAAAAGAAAAAAAGAAAGAGTTGAAAGTTAAGTATTTATGGTTAAGCGTCAGATTCAAGAGTAACTCTTTTTATTTAAACTATCTAAAGCAACAGTATCAAACTACCATGGTAACTGCTCTGCTGCTTCTGTGTTGTCCCAATGGATGATAACATCATACTCTTCCATTAACTTGGTATTAAGATAATATCCTCCTACGAAATGAACTAGCCTGTTGAACACAGCTCCAATATTAAGAAATCGTTGAGATTGTGATATATAGATGTCAAAATCTGATTTTTCGGTAACATCCACGGCTCGTAAAATGAAATTATCGTATTGGGCATGATGGAACATATAATTCACTGATCCTTTTATTGGTTCTCTGTATATTGTATTGGGAGCAAGAAACCTAATGGGAATCAGTAACAATGGCATTTTTACTGCGGTGAAACTCCCTAGAGCAAAAGAAAACCCTATGATCTGATACGCATCTTGTAGTTCTTGTTTTAAATGAAATCCTATTGCTCCGAAGGGCTCCCAATTTGCCACATGTAGGTTATGTGCCCATAATGCCACTTTTGTATCCGCTCCAAATAATTCACTAGCCCATAACGAGTTTTCTGCCATGTATAAATCCCTGTAATTTACTGAATAATCATTTTGCGCAATTGCGTAATAGACATCATTAACTTGTTTGATGTTTAACGCTAGTTGTTTAGTAAAATAGTATTCAAATTCTGAAGATGCTGTGATCAATGCTTCTTTTGATTCTTGTATTTCTTCGACTAACAAATCAACCTTAGAATCGATTTCTAATTTTTCATCCTTTGTCATATCTTGATAATAGGTCCATAGATCCCAATCAAGCTGATCAATCTCTTCTAAAAACTGTGTACTCTCTGTAGATAAGGTGACACTTGTTTCATCAAAATAGGTTAGTATGATCTCTGCTTGATACGTCATGAATTGACAATCAACGCCAATGAAATGAATCAAATCCTCTTCGGATTTATCTAGATTGTACTCTCTCATCCATAGTAAGAGATCTTTAACTTCCTCAGTTCTCCACGTCCAGAATTGCATGGTCTGTTTCATTATCTCATCAATGTCACCAACTCCTTGAGTGACAAACTTGTTCACATAATAGGATTCTCCCATATCACATTCAAATGCAAACACGTTGAACCCATGGTGTTCAACTAGATATCTAAAGATGCGGTGTTTTAGTTCAAAGAACTCTTTTGTCCCATGGGTTGCTTCACCTAACCCAACAATTTTTGCCTCACCTAGATACCTAAGAACCTCTAACTCATCATCGCTTAACTCAAGAGGACGGTTGTTCACTGGATAAATGATCTCATCAAGTGATTCAATGATAGCTTCATAATCAGGTTCAGATTGAATCGATCTAAGAAAAGATGATCTGATCATATCATTTACTGATTGATAGATATACCACGGTGATACGGCAGAGTTACCTCTGAAACTAGGATTTATATCCTTGTTATTTAGAATTCTTTCTAGATCAAAACCATTATTATAGGTTTGAGTGGTCTGAGGATATTCAAGGGTGTTATGTATTTGATAGTGTTCAGTTGCATGCATACTCATTACTGGGTAGACACCTGCTCCAAAAAAAAGTCCTATGATGGTTATTACCATCACTTTTCTATTTAGGTCCATATACGTTCTTCCTCCTTAAATCATTTTTTTTTATTGTTGAATCAGACCATTTTTTTCGTACAAGATCTAATACTTGTATGGTCTGTTTCGTTAAAAAAAGTATGTATCATCAATTATTAACAAAATTTCTCTATTTTAAAGAAAAATGATGTAATCAGATAATAACATTTTATATTGTTAGATTATTGATTTTATTTAGTATACGCTCCCATTAAAGGTGAGTAAATGAAAAAAATAATAGCAATCGTAATCATTGTATTGATGCTTAGTCCTTCTTTGTCAAACGCAACTTCCTTCAAGGAAGATACTGCGCTTATCAACGAAAGTCATATTATTACCAATGTACCATTTGTTGACCAGGATAATCGATTCTACTGTACCATTTCATGTCTCACCATGATACTACATTATTATGGTGTTAATCTAACTAGATACGAAGTATTCTATCTTATGGGTGGAGGGTTCTCCCTGCATTGGCATGAACGATCATATCTAAACCCCTATACAAGTATAGGGTGTTCAACACGACCTAGTAATTATGAATATGTTGCTAGCCTGCTAAATCTTTCTTTTCAACCATTTTATCTAGATCTATCAGAAGACGAGGACAAGGTGTGGGATCAAGTTTGGAAGTGCATTCTTGAAAATGTATCTAAAAATCAACCTGTACTTTTCAACTTGGATGAAGCTACCCTTTTTATTGCAAAAAATGAAATGAACCTCGTTACATCACTCTTGCGAACCATTCCATTACAAGTGGAACATGCAGTTCTTGTGACCGGATACAATCAAAGCAACCAATCACTCTGCTATCATGACCCCATTTTTGTAGATGCAGAAGGTAAAAGGAATGGTGCATACATTTGGGTTGATAAAGAAACATTTAGAACTGCGTTTTTTAGATATCCAGCATATTTCCCGTCAACCTACCGGATCCAAAGCTATCGAAAACCAGAGAATCTTTCCTATGATACGACTCAAATCATTGAACTAGCATATCAAAGAAACATCAAACGTTTACAGGGAGATTATCGGTATTACATATCCCTAGTTGATCATCCAGATGGGTATAATGTTACAAAAGAGTATATCTATGGTATTAATGCATCAAGAAAAATACAAAGTATCTTCGGAGAAAACAAGTTCATTCAACTTCAAACCATTTTGGAATATTATCGATTTAGTAGACTAGGGATTAAAAACACGTTTTTTTCCATTTTGGATACTCTTCTTCAACGATTCTTTCAAAAAGATTATTCATATATCTTTGATTTTACAGTACCAGGATATAAAAACCCGTATCGATTTATTTCTGAAGAAAAACAGATGATATCAAGGGTTCTAGAGAATTAGTCTTTTCTTTCACCTGCATATCAACAGTGTTCAATCTTATTAAAACAAGAAGCAGAGTTATGGTCTCAAATAGCCATGTATCATAGACAATTCTTAAACAAAGGAGTCTTTATAAGCATTCCAAAAGCACTCTACTACCTAGATCAAATGACTAAGATATTAGATGAGATCATTCAGATCCAGCAGGACATCATCGATTTAGCCGTGTAATATGGCGCTTTCAATTGAAAAGTCATTTTAGTGCTATCAGGATAAGTGACTGATTTCTAAAGAAATAGAATATAAAAATTAATTATTCTTTCTATTTTTTACAAAAACCCATTTTTTTTCGCTTCATTTCCCCTCATCCAAACAGATGCCATAACCACAGGGCAACCAGAAAAATGAAATGGATTATGGTTTTTAAGCATATGAAAAAACAGGAGTAGTTGCCGTATATTTCTTACCTGTGGAAATAAAATAACGCAGGTAAAATTTGAATTATTTGTAAATTTGGTTGTAATGTACAAATGTTAGAATATATGAAAACTAAAAAAGAGTTAGTGAAAAGGTGTTTAAAAGAATGTTGAAAAAAAAGAAAAAAGAAAAGGGGAGTGTTTAGTTGAATTCCCAAGTTCCTACAAGAGTGTTTGTTGATATATGTCTTATTGAAATTGAAACATCACCACTGGTACTATTCAGGTTAATTGTATCGCCAGCTTTTACTAGTTGGTCTGGTCCAATTGTAGTAGTATTTTCATTTAATGCATTAGAGCCAGGGTTTAATACTCCACCATCACCATCAATGTTTATTTCAAAATTTTCCCAATTTAAATTTCCCGGATCTGCCGATGCAACAGTTATTCTTCTTCTTGTACTATCACGTGTGAACTGTAGATTTGGTGTTGTTTCAGGGCTGTCTCCTATCATTCCACTGACATAGACATATACGGTTGCTGCAATTGCTACGGTGATTGCTACCATAAGAATGACACCGATAACTGCTGATACTGCTTCATCATTTTCCATTTTAAACTTTCTATTAGCTTTCATTTGAGTTCATCACCATCCATTTTATTTTTTTCTATCAACAGCATGTAGATATAAATAGTTTATTTGCAGGTGATTATGCACATAATACTTCATTTTACTGTTATTTTCCTTAGATTTATCCATTATTTTTCATCTCACCTATCATCTCACTATCCATATCAACACTAATTGTTGACTTCCACTCTTCTTTTCTATGGTCCAACTTATTTAAAGACTCACTGTCAACATTCATGAAATGATACTTTAGCAATTTTGACCATCTTACAGTCTTTCATATCGAAATACCAAATAATGCAAATCCACCAAAACCCAAATTTCCTGCAAAACTTATCAGCTGGCAGTCATCCTTTGCCTGCGAAAGGCGTCGGTCAACAGTAATGAACCATGCAATCCCTAACAGAAGAAAAAACCCCTCTTCACCTGACGTACAATACCCTTCTTACATCATTAGCTACCAAACCCGTCCACCTCAAGAGCAAACACTGCAAAATCCGTCAGTTTTCCCATCATTTTTTGCAGAACCTGTCAGGTGAATTTCCTGCGAAACGTGTCAGGCAAATCAAATAAGATCATTGCAAAAGACGTCAGGTAAACCCAATAAGACCATTTGCAAAACCCATCAATTTTCCCCCTTTATTTTGCAGGATGTGTCAGCTGAATTACGTGCAAACGTTGGCAGATGATCTTCTTATATCCACCCATCCACCCCCCTCAACATTCATTTTCATTCTTTGCACGCAGATGATGTCGATTCAAGAGTAATGAATCCTAGTTCTTGAATTGATTTTGTAATTGTAAATCAATTATGATCAATCACACTTACGGCGTATACCATAATCACTAACAGCGCAAAACAGAAGTCAAAGTAAAATAGTACCACTCGGCCAATAGAAAACTGATTTATCATGATCTCAATCAACTAGTATCAAACTATTATAAAAATG
>CAYOTP010000033.1:0-20195 GCA_964406955.1 uncultured Thermoplasmatales archaeon
CTTAAATCTATCTTTTGAAATCGTCAGATTTCCTGCCCAAAAATGGAGAAGAGCCCCTATTTTTAATTTAGTAAGATACATGGTATTGAAAAATTTGCTAATTATCGACAATAAGTTAATTTATGATAAACAAAATATATAAACACCTTATGCTAATCACAATATTGAACAACGTTCAAAAAAAAAACATTTACTAAACAGGTTGGTACAACCCATGATTGACATACCAAAACAAAACCTTATAGAGATGTTTCGCACCGTCGCTGAAGCACACAAAAACGAAACAGCAACTTTTTTTAAAGGAAAAATCAAAACTTATGCGGACATCGAAACAGAAGTCAATAAACTTGCAAACGCCTTTCGACGACTCGGTCTTAAAAAAGGAGATCGAGTAGCCGTTTACCTCCCGAACTCACCACAATTCATGGTCACCTTCTTTGCCGTGCAAAGCCTTGGGGCTATATTCACCGCGTTCAATCCGCTCTATTCCGCTCGAGAAATCAAGGAACGAATCAATGATTGCAAACCAAAAATCTTTGTCACCTTGGACATCTTTCTAGACAAAGTCAACCAGATCAAAGACGACATCACTGTCGACCATATCATTGTTAGTTCCGTAGCTAGAGAACTTCCAGCATCAAAAAAATACTTGTACAAACTCATCACTGCTAGAAAAAAACAAACATTGGACAAAAGCCTTAATTATACTAAAGTCCTCGAAAGTGGCAAGGACAAACCCATCAATACCTCCATCGATATAGAAAACGATGTGGCCGTCCTCCAATATACTGGTGGAACCACTGGTACCAGCAAAGGAGCAATGCTTACCCACAAAAACCTCATCGCGCAAACCGCCGTTCTAAAATACTGGAAAAACAAACTCGAAACCCAACCAGAAGGACAAATCAAAATCGCAGGAGTCCTCCCATACGCTCACATCTTTGGATTAACCTCATCATTCCTCTGGCCCGTGTCAGAAGGAGCAGCTATCTATCTAGTGCCAGATCCCCGACAACTCGAAGAAGTGATGAAACTTATTGATAAACATCGCATCCATTTCTTATACTGTGTTCCCGTCTTCTTCCAAAAATTTGCAACACATAAAAACGTGGACAAATACAACCTATCCTCAATTCTGCTCAGCATCTCAGGGGGAGAAAGCCTGCCAAAACAAACCGTTGACGTTTACGAAGCAAAAACAGGATCTCTTCTCATCGAAGGATATGGTCTTACGGAATCATCTCCGGTTACACATGTGAATCCTCCAACAAAGGATGGACGAAAAATCGGTAGCATCGGAGTCACCGTTCCAAACACTGAAGCTAAAATTGTTAACCCTGAAACAAACAAAGAGATCACCACCCCTGGAGTACCTGGTGAACTCTGGGTGAAGGGACCCAGTGTGATGAAAGGATACTGGGAACATGAAGAAGAAACCGATCAAACCATTAAAGATGGATGGCTAAGAACAGGGGACATCGCATCCAAAACACCTGAGGGATACTTCAAGATCATCGATCGATTAAAAGATATGATCATTGTTTCTGGGTTCAAGGTATGGCCAAACGAAGTCGAAGATATCCTCCTTACCCATCCAGCAATACTTGAAGCTGCAGTTATTGGACATAAAACAGATCTGGGAACAAAACTGAAAGCAGTACTTGTACATAAACCAAACCACAAGAAACTCAGCTTAGATGAAATACGCTCATTTTGCAAAGAGAACCTAGCTGCATACAAAGTACCGAAATTCGTGGAATACCGAACTGAGCTTCCCCGCTCTTCCGTTGGCAAAATCCTAAGACGTGAACTCCGAGGAGATGCAACTTAACACATCTTCTCATTTCTTATTTTTTGCTTATGAACTCTCTTTCTTTAGCCATTTTTTTTCGATCCAATACAGAAATATATATGAATGAATCTTTTTTCAGGGCTGCTTCATATGAATCAAATCATGAAAACTTGTAAGAAATATAAACGAAGTGGGATAGCAACTATTGCTAAAAAAATGGGGTTATATCCCTATTTTCGCCCCATTGAAAGCGAACAAGGTCCATTGGTGCACATGGATGGCAATGAAATCATCATGCTAGGAAGTAATAACTACTTAGGCATGACCGGTAATCCATACGTCAAAGAGAAATCCTTGCAAGCAATGAAGGAATTCGGCGTGGGCACAACTGGATCCCGATTACTCAATGGAACCTTTGCATTACACGTTAGTTTGGAAGAACGGCTCGCGAAATTCCTGGGAAAGGAAGATTGTGTCATCTATTCCAGTGGCATGCAAGCAAATTTAGGGACCATCTCCTCGCTTTTACTCTCCATAGATGATGCCTACGTCATCTCTGATGAACTGAATCATGCTTCAATCATAGATGGTATTACCTTATCGAAACTTCCAAAAGAGCGGAAAATCATCTTCAAGCACAATGATGCTGATGATCTTGCACAAAAATTAGAACAAGTACCCAAAGGAAAAGGCATCATTATCACTGAAGGTGTGTTCTCTATGGAAGGAGACGTTCCACCATTAGCAAAAATATGTCAACTTGCCAAAGAAGCTGATGCCATGATGTACTTGGATGATGCCCATGGCTTAGGTGTTAGGGGTCCTGAAGGACGGGGAGTTGCGGCAGATCAAAACGTAACTGATGATATTGATATCTTGATGGGAACTTTTTCAAAAAGTTTTGCATCAAGTGGTGGGTACATTGCAAGTAACAAAGCAGTCTGTAACTGGGTACGACATCATGCTCGTTCATTTATTTTCTCGGCGAGCATGCCACCAGCGAATTGTGCCACAGTTCATGCTGTTCTTGATCTCATTGAAAAGGATAATTCTTACCGATTGAACTTACTTCGTGTTGCTGATAACATGCGTAAGGGTCTAGCTGACCTTGGATTTGAAATCGGCAAATCAACTACACCGATCATCCCCATCATAATCGGAGATGAAATGAAAACGTTTAAATTCTACAAGAAATTATTTTATCAAAAACCACGTGGGATATTCACCAATCCAATACGAGCTCCCGCGGTGCCAAAAGGTAGAGAACTCATAAGGACCTCATATATGGCCACTATGACTGATGATCTCATTGATGATGCATTATTCATTTTTGAAATCGTTGGTAGAAAAATGAAGCTCATCTGATATTATCACAGATTATATTTGACAATTCAAATTAGGCGTTTGACTATGCAAAAAGTAATCTTGATCACCGGTGCATCATCAGGACTGGGAAAAACAACAGCAGATCATCTCATAAAAAAAGGACACATCGTTTTTGGGACCAGTAGGAAAGCAACCTTTCCAAAAAATGTTGATATCACGAACAAATCTTCCTCTGTGATCATGATACCTTTAGATATCACAAATCAAGGATCCATCGCTGATGCAATCAGGTTTATTCAAAAAAGAGCAGGTCATATTGATGTTCTCATTAATAACGCAGGATGGGGGATATCTGGTCCTGTTGAGGAAACATCCATTGAACAAGCGAAATCCTTGTTTGAAACGAATTTCTTCGGATCGCTTAGGGTGACTCAGCAAATAATACCATATATGAGAGAACATAACAGTGGATTAATAATCAATATCAGTTCTATCGGCGGAGTTGTTGGTTTACCTTTTCAAGGACTATACAGTGCTACAAAATTTGCTATTGAAGGGATCACTGAATCATTGCGTATGGAGGTCGATCAATTTGGCATAAACGTTGTCCTCGTGGAACCTGGTGATTTTAAAACCGATTTTACTAAGAACCGGAAAAAGATCATATCTTCTTCATCAGCTTATACTGAAGCAGAAAAACGAACCACGGAAATCTTTGAACATGACGAAAAAAATGGCACTGATCCTCACACTATTGCATATCTCATCGAGAAAATCGTTGCTAAGAAACATCCAAAACTCAGATACAGAGTTGGGTCATTTTCACAAAAAATGATTGCAAGCCTGAAAGGTACATTATCAGATCGAATCGTTCAGTGGATACTGATGAGATATTATAAAATCAAATGAATACAAAAAAATCTTTTTTGCGTAAAATGAGAGATTTTTTTTATTTGTCCTAATACTTTTTCTTTTTCTCTTGTTTCTTCCTAATGCAGGGTTTTGACATGGCCATTCAGGATAAAAGCATGATTTATATTACAAATTTTTATATTTAATTATAGGTAAAAATTAATAAGGGCTATGATATTATTCACATCTCAATTAAAGGAGGCAGGTCTGGAAAGTATCAAGGGGAAAAAGTTCAGCGAGTTGAATACTAAGAAAAAATAAACCAATCTCTCTTCTCTCACCTCTCCAGACCTTATTATTACATAAGCATAAAACCTGTTCAAATGTTTTTTGTCAGCTTTTTTGTTCAAAATACCATAATCCAAACCTTTTATTTGAATGATACACAATAAAGAAGAACATAATTATCAATTACATCATCAATGCCATGAGGTTATCACTAACATATCAACTGACCACCATGTATGAGGTAATCTTATGATAGTAGAACACCAGAGAAATATCAACATACCAATCATACTAAACCAGCAATTATCACAGATACCATCAAAGTGATCGATTTGGTTTGTATGTAAAACCCCACAATTCCAGGATTTCTTCCTATTTAATCATGAAGATCCTCATAAGAAAAATCTTTCATTATTGGTTCAAGACGCCTGTATTTAGGGGGGAGACTGACCCTTTTGCCAACTTTTATAGCATACACTGGACAAAGATTATAACAACGCATGCAGAACGTACAGGTATCATTGGAGATAATGATGCCCTCACCTTCATTGAACGTAATGCTCTCCGTGGGACAGTAGCGTATACATTGGTTACATCGTATACATCGATTCTGATCCACCGAAAACTGGGCCATACGATAAAGCAACGGTTCTGTTATTCGTTGTAACCCTGCAATAAATCGGTATGGTACATTATACTGATGTTCAAGCCATGGTTCATCAATGATGATGTTTTTTAACAGTTTCTCAAGTTTAGGGATTGCTTTTTGTTTGTTCTTTTCTATCTTTTCTTCTGGATAGGGATTGACCCTGAATATGGGGATGCTGATGTTTGAAGTGAGTGGGATATTGATAGCCCATTTGAGGTGAAATCCTTGTTTAGAGAAATATTTACGAGGGATCAATGCACCATCACCGGAGAACAACATCATGGAGGTTAGGACCAAAACAGATGGTAACGTTTTTAGTTTTGGAAAGTGATGTTTTTCATAGATATGTAATAATCGGAAAATGAAATCCCTAACGATATGGGGCCAGGTGGAACCATAGATGGGATAAGCGATACCAATGATATCAGTTCGTTTAAGGATGTCAATAAAAAACGATGGTGTTTCATCTTTCACTTGTTCAATGGAATGAATTTCTACGTGTATGTTTTGTTTTTGAGCTAATTCCCTGAAGGTATGTACAGTCCACCAGGTGTTGCCTGTGCCTGAAAAAGTAAACAGTACAATGTTCATTGTCAGTAGAGATGAACAATATCTTGATTTAATAGTTTGTCTTCCAAAAAATCGAAAATTTTTGGTTTGAAGCAAGTGGGTTTATTCTTTGATGGCCTTTAATCTGGTCTTTCCTTTTATCACTTCAAGGATTCCATATTTTGTCCATTGTTCTTTATTGGTCCTGAAATGGTCGATGACTGGCTCACTTACTGAACAAATAGATCTAGTGGTGGTTGTGATACCTGATTCATGTTTTTTTTCAATGATTTCTTTTCTTTCTTTTTCGTTTGGAATTTTTTGACCTGTATGATTCTCCCATACTTCTCCTTCAGAAGTTATTAGAAATAGTGATGGTTTTATGTGATTTGATGGTGTTGTTATTGTTGGCCTAAAGGTGATGAATCCTAAGTATGGTTTGCTGTCTTCATGAACTTCAGATGATAATGGGTTCTCTGTTGTAATAGTATAATTACCCCAGGGGAAACGTATCGTGTACGTTGCCTGGTTTGTGGATGGATAATAAAATTCCATATACTTTTTTAGATTCGATTCTAAAGAATCTTTTCGACTGAACGCTTTTGATATTCTATCAACCATTGAACCTTTCTCTTTCATCATGATACGGCTCCTTTCATTTTCTTTTGAACAAATGGAAAAAATCGAAGAGAACTTATTCAGATTTTTTTTCCTCACTTTTTAGTTCTTTTATTTTTTTATCCATTTCATCCCAAACATTGATCGGTTCAACATCCTTTTTTTTCTTTCTTCCATACTCATTATGCAAACCACCAAGAAAAGCTCCGGTTATCCCAATCATAGCGAGTTCTTTTTCAGTTTTATCTTCGATAAATGCTAATTTCTTTTTTGCAAATTCATAGTCTGGATTTATCGAAAGGGCTTTGTTAAGACAGTATCTTGCTGAATCCTTTTTTCCTAAATAGGCATAAGATGATCCTAAATTACCCCAGGCATTATGAAACCAAGGATACATATTTGTGATCTGATCAAAACAATCAACTGCCCCAATTAACGTTCCTTTGTTAAACAGTGATAAGGCTTCCTTATTTAGCTTTTCAGCAAGATTCATATCATAATCAATTATCGTTTCGATATTGATCTTTAAGTCGATGTCTTCACTAGGATTATTCAATCGTTTTCTTTCGTCCAAAATGATCTGGCGAGGTGTTTTATCACCATAAAGGGCGATAGGGGTGTCTAACCATTGCTCTTGAAAAGTGTGAAATGCAGTTCTTGCTGCATCAACGGAGGGAAATGATTTAGGGTCAACTTCTTCTTCTACAACCATTGCAAACTCATTGATAAATGCATGTTCCATTGGACCAATCGGATAGGTTTCATCAATGGATTTCCCATTTAGATCCTTGCGAGGATATAAATCCCATAAATCTTGGAGAAGCTTCAGGGTTTCATCATGATCCCTATTGGTCAGAAAATCAAAGTTAATGATCTCTGGGAATGCATCTTCTACATGTTGATGGGAATTAATTCGGGTTGACAAGCTTCTAAAATCAAGGGATATATCGATATCTTCTAATTTTCTTTTCAATTTTCTTTTTGCTTCATCTGCGGAATCTGGATAATCATCCTTTTTTTGAAAAAAATCTAAAACATCAAAACCAGAGATTTTACCGTACCGTCTATCTGCAGGATACTTGTAAAAATGGTCTTTTAGCATCGATCCCCACAGCATGTAGAAACTTTTTTTCAGAGGGGATAACGATATATATCCCCTTCTAAACGGTGCTATTCTAGAGAGAATGATTTCATCCTGGTGACAATCAATAGTGCCATCTTTTAGGAAGACTGGGAGGAAATCTTTACTTACTGTATCCTTGAACATTGCCATATGTTCATGACGATCGATATCGACCACTCTAAAAAAATTGAGTTTATTTCCAAGGAAACCTCGATATACCTTTTCATATCTTGGTGGAAGCTGAGCGTTTTGAACAAAATAATGAAATGGGGATAATTTGTGTTTATCTTTCAGTTCATAATCAAAAAGAAATGCATCTCGTAGACAAATGCTTAATTCATCATTTAACGGCTGGTGCAATGGAATGGAATAGGATTGTTTTATTTCTTCAAACTCATCATGTATCCTTTCTTTAGAAAGAATCCATAATGATGCATAATCTAGCAAACCTTCTCCATTTAGAAGAGAACCAATCTCACGTTCTAACGTTAAACAACATTTCTTATATTTCTTACCGGACCCACAAGGACAGGGATCATTTCGACCGATCTTTTCCATCATATCCATCCAATACAAATTATTGCATAATTGAAATAATAGAGATGATTAATAACATTTCCCACACCATCAATTTATTATGAATACTTTAGTGTTATCAACATTTAACCCTATTAGTAACTACCATTATTTTGATAGATGTATATAGTTTTGAAACCATGAAAGGATCTCATTATTAAATTCCGTTAGCCAGATATGACCTCCTTCCTCGCTCAATAGGATATCTGTTTGTACTCCTGCTTTTTTTAGATCACCATGATATGTCAATCCACCTTCCACAGGAACTATCTGATCTTGTTTCCCATGAACGATTAATGTCGGTGGATGATTAGTTGAAAGATTATGGGAAAACGTGAAATTGAATACAGGCCCACGGTTTGTTAATGTGATACTATCTGCGTTACACCCTGAGTGAAGAGCAAATGCTTTAAAGGGCATTTCAGGGGATAATGCCAGTCTACTACACATGAACGCACCAGAAGAAAAACCCGTGGCAAAAAGAGTATCGACATCCATCACATCAGCTTGTGTTTCCCTTATCCAAGAGATAATACTGTTGACATATGCGATATCCTTGTTAACGGTACTATCTTGTTCAAAAACATCCCATGCACGGGGTCCCAGACGAACCGGTCGTTGTGACTGTAGAAAAATAAGAACAAATCCTTCATCTAAGGCTTGTGTAGCAAAACTCATTTGGCTTCTACTCCATTTATTTATTCCCATGATCCAAGAGAACGCATGTTGCGAGGCTCCATGGAACAAAAAAAGAACAGGATAGCCCTCTGGCCCAGGATCCTTTTGAGGTTGCATCCATAAAAAGAATCTAGCATCAACTGATTCAAAATGGATGTTTCTTATAGCAAAAAATGGTTTTTCTTGAAATGCTATACCTTGCTGAGACGAGAAAAGAATGATGAAAATAAAAACAATCACGATATAGTTCAATTTTTTTTTCATACATATTACATATAATTAATATTCTTAACGGTTTATAATCTTTATCTGCTGTTTGATTAATCCTTTCATCTTTTCCATGGTTTACTGAAGTGTCAACTGACCACTAGTTTTAACATATAATCATGTAAAACTGGTTGCACTCTGTCGGTAACAGGCTCCTTGCATTCAGATATAAATCTAGAATACCAAATCAAACGCTGTAACAATGTAGTGGTTTTCTTAACAACTCTTAAATAGGATTTAGTTATTTGTTACGAAATTGGGAGTGAAAAAACATGGAAAAAATACTTTCAGTAAAGAAGATTAGTCTTATATTTTTAGCTGTAACATTGGTTGGCTGTGTAGGTACACCAGACCCTGAGGACACAACGGAATTGACCGGTGATTCAGTATTTGATAGTATCCAAGTTGAGGATATAAGAGCTGAAACAAAAGCAAGCAGATGGGTTTCGGTTCCACCGCCCGGAGATCAAGAGGAATTGTTTTCCAACGGATTAAATCCTAATTTCGCAGGTGATGATTGGGACTATGTTTATTTTATATCCGGAACAGTGAACAATATTGATACGAAACCAATTAAAGAAATCATCATAACAGTCTCACTTTTTGATGATGAAAATCTACTAGGAACACAACAGGCTTTTTTAGGTGATTTAAGTATTGATGGAACGAGAGGTTTTCAAGTTCGATTCAGTGAAGAGAATGTTGCAAACTTTGAAAAAGCAGACAATTATGAATTGGATTATACTGTGATTATCTGATGGAAGCGTTTCTTGTTTTCTTTATAGAAACATAGCGAGAAAACCACCGGATTCAACCGGTGGATGAATCGCTCTTCTGATTCTCAATATATCTTCTGATCGTTTCAGCGGAAACTGTACCTGCAGTACCAACATAATAACTTGGAGATCACAAAGAACCCTTCCAGAATCTTTTTTCCAACTTAGGAAATTCCATGAACAAACGACGAGCAGTCACCCCTTTCAACACTTTCACAATATCTGTAGGTGTTTGAAACGGGGGTAGTTCACTGTCAACTGACTACCATTCATAAGCTATTATTGTATCCTAGTGTTCTTATGATTCTTGACTTAACAAAAGAGGTATCATGGAATAAGCTTATGGGTCAAACAAAGTGACATACTCGCTAAGAAGTTTTCCTCTTAACATTGTGATAACTACTCTTTTTAGGAATTAAGAAAGCACATCATAATTATTTTAGAAAACTAGGTTAAATTATAGTAATTTGATTAGATAATAATAGAGATTGTATCTTTTTCCAACAAAAAATAATTATACTGTGTGGTATATTATATAGAATCAGCAGGAGTTATATGAAAAAAAACATCATCGTAATTTTTATGATAAGCCTTTTACTTATAGTTATCGTGCCGGGAGAGGGATTTACAAAGGAAACGCAGTTGGATGATGAAAAAACAGAGTTGGAAGAAATCAAACAGGCAATACTTGAATCTGATGCCAAATGGAATGCAGAGTATACCTCCGTGTCAAACTTTTCCCATTGGATAAATGACTGTTGTAGTACCGAAATTTCAGAAGAAATCGATGACGATTCATTTAATGATAACATAATTACCTATTCTTTACCTGAGAGATTTGACTGGCGAAATGTCAGAGGAACGGATTGGACAACATCAATAAAACTTCAAGGGAATTGTGGAAGTTGTGTTGCTCATGCTACTGTTGCAGCTCTTGAAACAGTTGTTCAAATTGAGAGTGACCAACCGTTTGGATGTGATCTTTCCGAAGCACACCTTTTCTTTTGTTCAGGTGGTAGTTGTATTTCAGGTTTGCCGTTAATTTCTGCGGCTAATTTTATATCTTCAGTTGGTGTTGCCGATGAGTTATGTTTTCCATATAATGATTGGCAAATGGATTGTGATGAGAAAGAATCAAATTGGCAGAATCGAACAATTTCTGCAAACTATAAGACCTTTTCCTCAACTCAAACCGCATCAATTAAACAAGCATTGGTAAATCATGGACCAATTGTAACATTTTTATATGTTTATTATGATTTTATTTACTATGGGGGTGGTATTTATGAGCATGTGTGGGGTAATTTTGGTCATATTCATGCAGTTACTATTGTTGGATACGATGATATGGAAGGATATTGGATCTGTAAGAACAGTTTTGGAGAAGATTGGGGAGAAAAAAATCCATATGATAGTGAAAGTGAGGGTGGATGGTTCAGGATAAAGTATGATGAAGTAGGTATTGGTACAGGAGGTTTTTATGTTTTTTATGATTTTTCTGGCAATCTTCACCCTTATAAGCCAACAGATTTAACTCCAATTGACGGAAAAAAGGAAGTTGAACCTATGGGTCTGTTACAATGGTCATGCACTGATCCTGATGGAGATGACTTATACTATAATATTTATCTAAAGGAAGGCGAAGATGAGGTTAACCCAACTGAAGAATATTTGATTGCTGCGGGTATCACTGATTCGTTTTATCACTTTGAAAAACTTGATGTTAAGAAAGATAGTAGCTATTCATGGGTAGTGGAAGCAGAAGATGAGCATGGATCTAAGAAGAGAAGTGATGTATTTTCATTTGAAACCCGAAAGCTCTACGATCCCATTCTTGAGGGGCCATCTAGAATAAAAATCGGTGAAGAATATACCTTTACTGCATCAACTCCTGAAACTGATGGTGAAGCTTATTATTGGTTTTTTGATTGGGGTGATGGATCCAATTCAGATTGGCTTGGCCCCTACGGACCTAACGATACAGTAAGTCTATCTCATATATGGGATAAAAAAGGAGAAGTTAATGTGAAGGTGAGATACATTGAAGATGAGATTTATAGTGATTTTAGCACATTGGGTCTGCCGGTACAAAAAAATGAATTGAGTACCATTTGGTTGCGTTATCTTTTTACAAATTCGCCACATTTTCTTTCCTTGTTGCTACGATTATTTGATTTGCAATGAATCACGATCTTTTCAATCCCATATACCAACATAGAGTGAATGGATCCGGTGGTCTTCTTGCTAAAAGGTGATAAAAAAATTCCATTGGAAAAAAATTATATATCTTCAAAGTATATAATTAGGTAAGTGATAAACAAAAAAAGCAGGGGACAATAGTTTATGATAAAAAAATTATATAAATTCATATCCATTTTGATCATAGGATTATTACTTTTCAGCTCTTTACCAACGTATGCATATTCCCAAAATAATGGTATCATCCAAGATGAAAATAATGATTCTATCTTTCGTTCATCAAATGATATTGATCCTTCCGCCCAAGATAATGACTGGTATTATAAACCGAATAGTTATAATGAACTGGTGAGTTGGTATCAAGATTTAGAGGATCGGTATCCAGATTACATTCACGTGTTTAAAGCAAATGAACTGTATAATACAGGTCAGGCAGCTGGAGGATATGATCTTTATTATGTACGCATCACCAATGAATCACATGGGTTTCATAAGCCAGAAGTGTTTTTTTCCGGTGGCCCTCATGGTGACGAGACAGTCGGTGCTATAGGCATGTATTGGTTCTTAGAATGGTTCACTCGAAAAGCGCTGACCGATGAGCCGAGTCAAGAGTATTCAAAAGACTGGTTGAATTGGATACTAGATAATCGTGAGATCTATTTTGAGATATCTCATAATCCGTATGGTTTTGATAACAATATTAGATATGATGCCAATGGTTGGGATCTTAATCGTGAAGCTGATTATGATGGACCAGGATCACCAACAGGGGGTATTTGGGCTAGTGAGCCAGGAAAAACCCTTTACCGATTCATCAATAATCATACCATTCGAGTTGGTTGTGATTTCCATGGAGGAATTCGCTTGCTTTTGTATCCTTGGGCTGGAACCCATACTAGTATACATGGAACAAGTCCCATCTCTGGTGAACGGTATTATGCAGCTCCACCTGATTTCAATTTTTATGATGTCTCTACGTTAAGATTAGGGGCCTATATGGGGAATCCAGGTGGTGATGGATACTTAGATGAAACAAATATTGGCACCATTCATTCATTGATCTGGTATCTGGTCCAAGGTGGTATCGCTCCATGGGCATATGGTGGCAATGGGAGAAAAAACCTTGCTGAAGCCTATTTTGTACAAGGAAACTATCCTGGTGCGGGGATCCTTTGGATCACTCCAGAGATGTCAATTAGAAAAAACCCTAGTGAGTCAACATTTGGAAACGATACTACTCCGGGTTGGGGTTGGGAAGTACGTCGGTTCATCTTACATCAAACAGATTTAGCCCAACCATATGTTCGCTGGCAGAAAGACACCAGTGAATCTCAGAGAACGGTTTATACTGGAGAACCTTTTTCGTTACAATGGCAGGTAAATGGAAGTCTTGTCGTTGATCATACCTTTATACAATACGGATCTGATCCGGATCCAATAAACAACTATGATGTTACAACCCCTGATAACGATGAGAATGCCGGTAATTATATTGGTGGTACCGGGTGGGATGATGCAGAAGATGGACATACCAATGCAGTGATCTACAGTGAGAATATTTCGATTTTAACGCCTGGGGAGTATTATTTTGTCGCTAAAGCAAAGGTGGATCAGATATATGGGTCTGTTCTTGCACCTAATGTTTATGGCAATGAGTCCTATTTACGATTGGTGAATGAACGAACCAATGCATCATATTACGAATCACTGGATGGTACGGACGGATTGGAAGAAATCCGTGGTCAAGAGTGGTGGTATAGTGAAATCATCAAGGTAACAGTTGAGATGAGCGTTCCGGAGGTATCATTTGACCAACCAAAACCATCAACGATTTATTTGAACAATGCTGAACTTGAACTGGGCAGTTGGCCTTTCCAAACACCTATCCTCATTGGCGACATCGATATAAAGGTTAATGCATGGGATCCAGGATATAGCGGTATAGATTATGTAGAGATTTTCATTAATGATGAATCCAAAGCAATGTTAGGTAATGCTCCATATGTATGGAATTGGATTGATTCAGGTTTTGGATCATATACCATCAGAGCTGATGCGTTTGATAAGGCTGGAGCAAGTGAAAGCATTGAACTGACCGTGATTAAACTATTCTAAATCATCCTTTCTCTTTTTGAATAAAGAATTTTTTTTTCGAAAACTCAATTGAGATATCCAGGTATTTCTCAATTATTTTGTCATTATGTCAGAAAAGATATAAATAAGCTAAATTCAACAATCAAGTATACAGACGGTCAATGGATCTAGTTGGTGAACTCAAAAAATGAGAAAAAAACTGATATTTATTAGCGGACTAACGCTGTTTTTTTTCCTTTTTGTTTCAAATATAATTCCTGCATCAGAACTTACCAATGAAAATACAATAGTCGAAGACAACACTGCAATAGATATTATCTCGGGGTTTCAAAGAGAGTTACCTTCAGCTGGAACGACACCTGATTCATGGAGGTATGGATTTAAACGATTCATTGAACGTGCTGATCTATTCTTCACATTTGATGAAGTTGCAAAGGCTGAAAAACTTGCCATTCTTGCAGAGTTACGACTATCTGAAGCAATAGAAATGACTTCCAAAGGAAAAACGGAATTTGTCCATGATCTGATCAGTGATTACGAAGAGAGTTTACAGCAGTCTGACCGTTTAACTGAAACCGCCCAACATGCCGGAAGAAACATCATTACATTTAGAGAACAATTTGCGATAGCTACATCCGTTCATTTCGATATACTGCAAGATCTGCTGACTACTGTTCCCGAACAGGCAAAACCAGCGATACTCAAAGCAAGAGATGTTTCTAAACAATATAGTGAAATATCGTTGGACACCTTAGAAGATATCCATCCTGAAACCGCAGCTCTAATCCATTTTCATATTGCTGAGCAAAGGCTTTTAAAAGCACAAGAAAAATCAAATGGGAATGATTCCGATGCAGTCGAACAGTTATTGGCTGAATATGAAGCTCAAATTAATAAATCAAAAGATATCATCCAAACCGCTAAAGCACTTGGCAAGGATATGGAAATTATCGACTGTATGATTTCTAATGCGACTTCCAACCACATGAGTATACGTTCAGATGTTTGTACCTTCATAGTGGAAAATGTTAAGCCAGTAATTGAGAAGGAATTCAATGTATCAAAGATGAGGGATGGAATAAATAATCTCTTAAACGAAAAAGGTAACATGAGTACGGTTCCAGAAAATATTTCCTCATTGCAGGAAATCGAAGAAATGATCTTAAACATATTGTCGTAGGATACATCGTTAGATGATATCTAATGATGCGTTTTTACAATAGTGAAATTATCATTTGATACCAGCTCAAAATCATTATACAGTAAAAAAAAATCTTAAGTTAACGATTTTTTTTTGAATAATGCCAATTAATATGGTTTTTTCGTTATCGATGTAAGAATGTAATATTAGTCTTCCAAAACCTAAATCGTACCAAAACGTACCAAAAGATATATTAATATATTAACAAATAAAATAATTGTAGAAGTATAGATTGATGATAGATAAATGAACTGGAAATTTCCAATTATTTGTTCAAGATAGGTAAAAGAATCTGTACAACAAAAAAGAACAGAGGAATAACACATAATGATACTTTCTTATCTTATGGGACAAAAAGATGTAAACAAACATTGATTTGAAATTTCAGAATAAACCTGCAGGAGTTAGAATAATGAATGAAAAGAACATGTATGTTTTAATTACCGTTATAGCTATAATTGCAATAGGAATTGTTGGCATCTATCAGTTCATCTCTGTGGATGAACTCATTGAAGAGGCTGTTGTTGAAGAACCATTGATTTCTTTACCTCCTTTGATGAATAAAACCTATGATCAGTTAAAACAAGAAGGATTGCTTGATGATCTTGAAATTGTTGATGATCAGA
Source organism: uncultured Thermoplasmatales archaeon (assembly GCA_964406955.1). Taxonomy (GTDB): domain Archaea; phylum Thermoplasmatota; class E2; order DHVEG-1; family DHVEG-1; genus EX4572-165. The sequence continues at coordinate 15,615 of CAYOTP010000033.1, forward strand.
TCAGTCCGTTGACCAATCAGGCAGTTGCTCTTGAGGTCAATAGGATTCGGAAGAAGGGTATAGAGGAACAGATGAAGCAGATCGGGTTTTCCTGGAAGAATGAACCAAGTTATTTTTTTGAAGCAGTGCTTCATGATGGTGTTTGGACAAGTCATGAGATCACCGAATGGGACACAGGCTATGTTGGTTGGGAGGCTTTTAGAGATGTCGCTGATGACCTTGAAACTTGTAAGATAGAGGTTACGATTTTTGAAAATCAGAAAAAATTGTTCGGCACGGAAGCAGTGGAAAAAGACCGGTTTTCGATTAATTATTGTTTCCGAACCGGTCGTTGGACGAATGTTGATTCTGATCTGCAGGGTGGATTGTTAGGTAATGGTTATTTCAATGGTGAGGATTTCGAAGTATGGTTTGATGTGCATCAATCTGATTATGATGGCGATGGTATACCGTATTGGATGGAGGTTAACATCCTTGGAACAGACCCTAAGGTCGATGATCGGTATCAGGATGTGGATTTTGATGGTATTCCCACCGCTTGGGAATGGAAATGGGGTTTTGATCCATTCTCTTGGGATGATCATGCTCATATTGATCTATCCAATGATGGATTATCTAACATCGATAAGCATAATCTAGCTAAATGGGGGGCTAATCCGTATCGACAGGATATCTATGTTGAAGTGGATTATATGAAAAGGGGACCAGGATTATTTTCAAGAGATCATGTATTCTGGGAAGAAAGTAAACAGATGGTTATGGATAAGTTCGCTGAGCAGGATATCACCCTTCATGTTGATGATGGGATCATGGGTGGTGGAGGGGAATTCCTTGAGTTTCATGAAAGCTATATCTCCCAAGAGGGAGGTATTGGATCTGAATACTATAAATATCATTTTTCAGATGAACGGAAAGGAGTGTTCAGATACGGTGTGATCGTTCATAGTGCAGGATGGGCTCATCCCCAGGATTATAAACTTTCATATGATGTGATATCTGTTCCGGATAATACCCAGTTTTATAGAAATGTCTTTTTCCCGATTCCTGCGGTAACCCCAAGATTACAAAGACGTGCAATGGCTTGCGCGTTCATGCATGAACTGGGACATACCCTTGGATTAAGAGGTGAAACAAATCCAGGAATCGATAACACGACACAAATTGGTAGAGGTATGGAAGATGTTCCATTACTCCAACGATTACCGCAACAGCAGGCAGCAAGGGAATATTGGAGTAACTATAAAAGCGTCATGAATTATGATCAATTCGGTAGATATGTTCTAGGGTATTCTGATGGAACCAATGGTGTAAATGATGTTGATGACTGGAGTATGATTGATTTAACCTATTTTAAGACACATGAACCTGACGGTGTTGAGGGTATATATGAAGATGCAAAATGATCTTCCCATCTTCTTTTATTTTTTTTATAAAATTTTATTATTTTTTGTATAAAATATGTAACGTATTGGTAGAAACTTTTCAGTATGGTCCATATTATATTTTGTTAAGTCGTTTTAATCAGGGTTAAGCATAAATAGACTAACATAACTATGGTTTGTAAACAAAAGAATCAATAAGATGGGGGTTAGGACAATGAATCAGAAGAACATGTATGTTTTAATTACCGTTATAGCTATAATTGCAATAGGAATTGTTGGCATCTATCAGTTCATCTCTGTGGATGAACTCATTGAAGAGGCTGTTGTTGAAGAACCATTGATTTCTTTACCTCCTTTGATGAATAAAACCTATGATCAGTTAAAACAAGAAGGATTGCTTGATGATCTTGAAATTGTTGATGATCAGATCAGTCCGTTGACCAATCAGGCAGTTGCTCTTGAGGTCAATAGGATTCGGAAGAAGGGTATAGAGGAACAGATGAAGCAGATCGGGTTTTCCTGGAAGAATGAACCAAGTTATTTTTTTGAAGCAGTGCTTCATGATGGTGTTTGGACAAGTCATGAGATCACCGAATGGGACACAGGCTATGTTGGTTGGGAGGCTTTTAGAGATGTCGCTGATGACCTTGAAACTTGTAAGATAGAGGTTACGATTTTTGAAAATCAGAAAAAATTGTTCGGCACGGAAGCAGTGGAAAAAGACCGGTTTTCGATTAATTATTGTTTCCGAACCGGTCGTTGGACGAATGTTGATTCTGATCTGCAGGGTGGATTGTTAGGTAATGGTTATTTCAATGGTGAGGATTTCGAAGTATGGTTTGATGTGCATCAATCTGATTATGATGGCGATGGTATACCGTATTGGATGGAGGTTAACATCCTTGGAACAGACCCTAAGGTCGATGATCGGTATCAGGATGTGGATTTTGATGGTATTCCCACCGCTTGGGAATGGAAATGGGGTTTTGATCCATTCTCTTGGGATGATCATGCTCATATTGATCTATCCAATGATGGATTATCTAACATCGATAAGCATAATCTAGCTAAATGGGGGGCTAATCCGTATCGACAGGATATCTATGTTGAAGTGGATTATATGAAAAGGGGACCAGGATTATTTTCAAGAGATCATGTATTCTGGGAAGAAAGTAAACAGATGGTTATGGATAAGTTCGCTGAGCAGGATATCACCCTTCATGTTGATGATGGGGTCATGGGTGGTGGAGGGGAATTCCTTGAGTTTCATGAAGAATTCATTGCCGAAGAGGGGGGCGTTGGATCTGAATACTATAAATATCATTTTTCAGATGAACGGAAAGGAGTGTTTAGGTATTGTGCAGTTGTTCATAGTGCAGGATGGGTTCATCCACAAGATTATAAACTTGCAATGGATGTCATGGCTATCCCGGATAATATGAACTTTTATAGAAATGTGTTTTTTCCAATACCTGCGCTGACACCCAGGCTTCAGAGAATTTCGATGGCTGTTTCTTTCATGCATGAGTTAGGACATACTCTAGGATTAAGAAAAGTTGGAAGTGTCGTTTCAAATCCAGGAATCGATAACAATACTCAAATCGGCAGAGGTATGCAAGATGTTTCATTACTCCAACGATTACCGCAACAGCAGGCAGCAAGGAAGTATTGGGAAAACTATGAAAGTTGTATGAATTATGACAAATTTGGAAAATTTGTCCTTGGGTATTCTGATGGAACCAATGGTGAACGTGATGTTGATGACTGGAGCTTGATTGATCTAACCTTTTTTAAGAGACATGAACCTGAGGGTGTTATTGGAATAAGCTAAAAAAATTGATGGGAACGGGAAAAAAATAATTTTGGCCGGTTGGTCTTGAAAAAAGAAAAGAAAACTCAAGAAAAAATCGAAGAACTTCTCTTCTGCCCAAAATGTGGTAGTTCACAGTTAATTCGAGATTATTCAAGAGCCGAGGTTTTCTGTAAGAAATGTGGACTGGTCATTGATTCAGATTTAATCGATTATGGTCCTGAATGGCGTGCATTTGATGGTGAACAACGTGAAAAGAAATCTAGAACTGGGCCACCGATGAACTATACGAGACATGATAAAGGATTGTCAACAACTATAGGGTGGCAAAATAAAGATGCATATGGAAAATCCATTCCGACTAGGAACAGAGCTCAGTTATTCAGATTGAGGAAATGGCATAGGAGAACAAGAATAAGTGATGGTGCGGAACGAAATCTGGTCTCTGCTCTTTCATCTCTTGATAGAATGTCATCAGCACTGAACCTTCCAAGGAATGTTCGTGAAACAGCGGCAATGATATATCGAAAAGCAGCAAGACATAAGCTCATTAGAGGAAGAACAATCGAAGGTGTTACCGCTGCGGTGTTATATGCTGCATGTAGACAGTGCAATGTACCAAGAACATTAGATGAAATTAGTACTGTTTCAAATCTTAAGAGAAAGGAAATTGGAAAAAACTATAGAAATATTTCAAGTAATCTGGAATTAAAACTATTACCAACAATCCCTCAGGATTACGTTTCAAGGTTCTGCAGTAAGTTGAAAGTGAGTAATGACGTTGTCAACAAAACAATTGATATATTAAAAGAGGCGACCGACAAGGAACTAACTAGTGGTCGTGGGCCCACGGGAATGGCTGCGGCAGCTATCTATATTTCAACTGTTATCTGCGGTGAGCGAAGAACGCAAAGGGAAATCGCTGAGATTGCTGGTGTCACAGAAGTAACCATTCGGAATAGATATAAGGAAATAGCCAAAGAATTAGATATTGATATAATCACGTGAACCCACCTTTTGGAAGAAAACTTATTGCACTATAAATCAGATAAGCTAAAAACAATTTTTCAGATTAAAGAATGATAAACTATATAACCAGTAACTTGTGTATGCTTCTTTGAAGGAAATAGAATTTGCGTGATCATTTTTTCAATATTGATGGATGTATTTTTATTTTTTTCGGTTAATAAATTAAAAAAGTGATATATATGGCTCAGAAAGGAAGAAAAAAATTTAAAAAGGTAGAACAGAAAGCAAAAAAACTAACTCGATGTCATCATCATAGCAAACCGGTTTTTGAACATGAATCCTGTAGTAATTTTAGTTCCAAGCATGGTACAACAGAAAATAAAAATTGTGGAAACTGTAAATATTCATTTTAATATTTTT
>CAYOTP010000034.1:0-19529 GCA_964406955.1 uncultured Thermoplasmatales archaeon
AAATTGAAAACACCACTTACGATCGAGATTGGATGAAAACTGCAAAAGTTTTGTAATAAGAGAATATTCCACTGCGATGGATATGGTGGATGGGGTATGGAAAAAGATATGAACCAAGAGGCAGCTGTTAAGTCTGAAACACAGAATGGTGATTTTGAAGCTAGCGTTGGCATGAGCAGGAAATGGGATGCTCGAGAAGCAGGTAGGGAAGTAGCTGAAAACACACTTAAAAAACTGAATCACAAACCAAGTTTCTTTTTACTCTTTTCAACAATTCACTATGAAAAACATGGTGGCTTTCAAGAATTCCTTAAAGGAGTTTGGGAGGTTTTACCTAAAGATACTCCGTTGATTGGTGGAACCGTTGCCGGATTTATGAATAACCATGGTAGTTTTACAAGAGGAGCAACTGCTTTAGCAGTTACATATGAAAATATGGATATTGCAATTGGTATTGGAAAAAATACGAAAAGAAACCCAAAAAAAGCAGCAAAACAAAATGCAAATTCTATTAGGATTCAAATGATCAATAGCCAATATAATAATAAATTTTTATTTTCTCTAGTTTCAGGCCCTGTTGTTCCAGAAATTCCGGGAGTAGGTAGAGCTAAGATTATAAGATCCAAATCTTTAAGCAAAATTGCTCCAAAAGCATTTAGTTTTTCACAATATTTTTTCCAAAAAGGATTTGGACGAGAAGATGAAGTATTCGAAGAAATTTCAAAAGAACTTTCTGATTATAAAATGATTTTTGGTACATCTATTGATGACTATAAAGGAGCGGATAATTACAATTTTGTAAATAAAGAACTTGTTACAAATTCTGTTGTGAGTCTTGGAATTTCAACAGATTTAAATCTTGATAGTTTTACAACTCATGGAATGAAAAGAACAGATTTGTCTTTTGACATTACAAAATTGAGTAAAGATCAACACATTATTCATAAAATTAACAACAAACCCGCAGTTTCTGAATTATATGATTTATTTGAATGGCCAGAAGAATTTTTAGATGAAAAAACTATGCTTTATAGAATTCTTTATTACCCTATTTCATCTAAAAGACATGGGCGAGAAGTGCCTGTTGTAATGCTATTTATAATAGGAGAATCAATTGTTACGCCTTGCATGGTAGAAAAGGGAAAAGTAACTGTTATGTCAATAAATGGAAAAAATATTGTTAACGCAATTAACAAAAATCTAGATAATTTTTCTTGCTATAATCCACGTTTTGGATTATGTTCTTCATGTTGTTCAATTCCTCAGACAATGGGATATAAAGTGAATATAATTAATCAATATTTATCTCAAAAATTCAATGAAAACCCATATATTTTATTTTGGTGTGCTGGAGAAGGAACTTACACGCCAAATAATGGTTTGACATATGCTAATATGTCATATAATACAGCAATTTTTTCATGATAAATCAATTTTTTCCCCGAAATTAGTTAGATTTCCAATATTAAAATCATATTTTTCTGCCCATTTTTCTGTTTTTTTCAAATGGCCTAAGTCGATACTTCCAACATGATTTTGTTTTTCATTTTCCATCGATTGCATAATTGCTTCAGCCATACAGGCAAATATTTTTCCGTTTGGTGCTCCGGGAATTGGAAAATTAAACGGGAAATTGACAAATCCTCCATCTAATCGTAACATATCTGGTCTTTGTTTACAGAGATCATAAGAAACATTTGGTGGTTGAGAAATATCAATAACTATGCAATTCTTTTTTATATGTTTTGAACTAAGTAAGGAGGTTGGATGACTTGTAGCAGTAATTATAATGTCTGCCTCCTTTGTTTTTAATTCTGTTTCAGTATTAAAAGAGCCTGTAATTTTTTCTGAGAGTTCTTTTAATTTTTCTTGTCTTCTACCTATTAAAATGGTATTTTTAAACATGGGTGTAAGAATTTTTGATAAAGTCTCCCCAATTATTCCATATGAGCCAATTATTGCTAATTTAGTTTCTTTAGAACTTATTTTTAGTAAATTTAAGGACCTTAACGTAATTTTCATTGCTGCAGTTGTTGTATATGTGTTTCCATGAGTTGTAAAGCCTGAGTATTTTTTTTGATCGACAAGCCATTTTCCACCGGATGTTAGCGAGGATGTAAAACCCCCTAATTGAGTCAACTCAGTACTAAATTCTTTTTGGGAAAATACAGCAGCATCTAGTATTTCTCCTCTCATCTTTTCTTTTGATAGACTAATGAGATCCTCTGCAGTTCTTTTTAATGCAATTAAACGACCCTTGGAATTATTGCATACAAATTCAGGTGAAACTATATAATTTTGAAAAATCCAGTCTTTTGGTATTTGGTCCAACCTTTCTTTAAAATCAAGGTGTCCAATAATTGCAAATCGCATTTTGGTACCTTTTATTTAATCATTTTTGTTATGTTGTTGCTTTCATGACTAAATAGTCTTATTCCTAAGTAACCTTTTGCATCTAAAGGGCAATTTGGTTTATAATTAATTTTGATGTGGCTAATGTATCGTACTAATGCGTTTGCACTCGAATTTTTATCTAATTTAACTGTAGGAACATAGTTTTGTAAATTAAATTCTTCAAGATCCTCGTTTAATTCTTCACCCGGAAATTTTAAAAATGCATTTCTTTTTTCTGCAGAACACATTCCTTTTTCATGTAAATAATCTAAGAATTGTGACCAACCTTTTTCTAAATTGTATTGATCGGGAAAGAATCTACATTCTATTCCTACTTTTGAATCAACTTTTTCTCCTATTCCTATCTGAAGAACTATTCTGTTTACATATTTTTTAAGTTCACTAATCAATTCTTGAAGTTCTTCAATATTTCCTCTCCAGCCAATACTCTTCAAATAAGGAATTATGTCTTTTGGTTTCATTCTGTTCATTACTAGTCTCATCTCTGCAGTTGGTCTCGATAACATTATACCAACATCTAGTAATCTTGCTCCCTTGGGTAATTTTTCTAAACATTTTATTAGACATTTTTCAACCTTTTCTGGAGCCTCAAGTCCAGTTAAAATAGGTATTGCTTCCCTAGTAATCCATAGACAGTCTTTTTTAGTTTCTGGAGAATCTATTCTCAAAGGAGCCGTATGTATGAAAATGCTAGGTATAGGGATTTTATTTACTTCTTCTGCTGTATCAAATTCAAACCACAAACTTAGAGCATTTTTATTTATTTCTGATTTGATATCTGCCCAAGCTTCAACAAATTTTCCTACTCTGTTCCATTCTGGACTTGCTAGAAATGATTTGGGAAGAGATCTTGTTTTAAAAAGATTTAGCAATGTCTTTCTTTCATCATTTTTAGATGATATTGCAAACATATAATCAGATCTTGCATTTGTTGATGTAAGTTTTGATTCGAAACCAAAGAAGCTAGTGAGATTTCCTGTTAAATGTTGGGCAAGATTTTTTATTTCAGAAAAATTTTTTGATGAAATTATTTCTTCTGGTATGTGTGATGCAATGGACGATAAATAATCAGATGGGTGAAGATTCTTTGTAGGATATTCGTTAAACATTATTGTATTTTCAGGTCCCTTATCCAACGGGGAAGAGAACGTATCTTCTATGGAATCTGCTATACTCTCAGGTTGGAGTGGTGATTCAAATTCTTTAATCACTTTATTGACCCCCATATTTTTAATCCATCCTGTTATATTCATATATACCTTTTTCGCATGTGGTTACGCAGGTGGATATGCAGCTTTCTTTATCCTGTTGAGAATCTTTCATTTTTTATGCCCCCAAACATACAAGGGATAAATGGTTATATAAAACCCCAATCCCAAAAAATCCTTCAAAATTCCAAAAACTACCTTTTTTGTTTTCGATTGCAGTAAAATCAATAAAAAAAAGATTTTTATAGCTCTCTTATATGGGCTCTAATCTCTTCGATATCCTCACTATGTTCATTAATATCTTTATTATAATATTTTCGATAACTGATGGGTAACGATAAAAACCACTCATCTTCGTTATATACTATTCCTGCTTCCACAAAATCATTTAATATATCTTTAATTTTATGGAAAGATATCATATTTAACTTATCTTTTAATTCTTGTAATGATATAACATCAGTACATGCTAAAAACACTTTTCTTTCAAGATCCTTAAGCATGTAAATCAATGCATTGTCATTCAATCGTTTATCATAAATTTTTATAAATTTTTTCCCGTCTTTATAATAGAACACTAGTTCTTCAAGGGCATTATCTCGTTTCACAATCAACATTTTTTGTTCTTCATAAGATGTTTTCCAATCTGAAACTAGTTTTTTCCAAGGATTCTCAGTTATCTTTTTTTTCCTTTTAAATGAGTAAAAGAAACAGAAGTTTTTTTCTAGTAGTTCTTTTGGATACATGATGGTATCAATGAGTTTAGGTTCAATAGTTTGGATATTATACTCTTCTAAATTGTTGTATATCGGACTTTGAAATCCTAATGCGAATTTACTGATGCTTGGGGGTTCAAGATATTTTGAAAAAAGTTTAATGATTTTTTCAGTTTCTTCAAAATCAATTTTTTCTTCATTTGGATAATTTGTTATAAGATTATACGAGTTTTTGATATGATTTTCCTTACAAAACTTAAGCGCAGCGATATTATCTATCACTTGTGTTCCCTTGTTCATTTTTTTTAGATAATTAGGACTAAAAGCTTCAATTCCTGTTTGAATGTGGGTAAACCCTGCTTTACTTAACAGACTATAATCGCTACTTTTAAGAGATCCTGCTCTTGATTCAATGATCAGCGTTAAATCACGATGAAGTTGAATTATACGCTCACAAAGAGTCTTATAATTATTTTTTGGTAACGTACTTCCTATAACTTGAAAATCAAGCATATGGTATAGTTTAGAGAGATACAAAAGTTCATCTATGAATCTATCAATGGTTTTCTCTCGATATTTTTTATGATATGCACATACATTACAAAAGGAACAATTATTCCACCAGCAACCACGTGATAATTCAATTGGAATTCTACCATGAAGATAATGATACTGAAGGATTTCATTTGAAACACTACCTAATTCATTCAGATATGATTGAAAATTTGGATATGGTAATGTATTCATATCCAAACACTCAGTGTTCTTATTCCAAACGACATTACCTTTTTCTCTGTAGATCAATCCCGGGATATACTGATAGTTTTCAAAATTAGAAGAAAGTAAAAATAATGCTTCTTCCCCCTCACCAGAAACTACAAAATCCACATAAGTAAAAAATGATATTATTTTTTTTCCAAGTTCATTGATTGTAGTGCTGCCACCAAAGATAATTTTTTTTTCAGGATAGTTCTCTTTAATTTTCTTTGCAACTGCTAGTGATGGTAACATCTGTCCATAGTTTAGAGTGAACCCAATGAGATCATGGTTCTCCCAATCTATATTATGTATCGTCCAATCAAGAAATGCATCTGTTTGCTTGACATACTCTTCGAAGCTAAATTGTTTGGAAAAATCTTGATCATGATCTATTATAGTGTCATAAAAAAATCTAAATTTTTCCAAGTTTTCAATCCAATGATCTGGAAAAATATATTTTGAAAACACCATTTGGGCAGTATATGGATCATTTGGATTATTAATTAAAAAATTGTATCGAGATAATCCATAGAATTCTGCTGCTTTTACATATAGATGTCTTGTTGATACAGTGACATCACGTTCTTTTAAATATGATTCAATAAGTGCTAGTTGAATCGAAGGAATACTTGTCTCTGCAAAAGGCATGGAAACAAGTAACAGTGATTTTTTATTTTCTGCCATCCTCATCCTTTAAGTGATTTCAATAGATAGTCAGTTTATATAATTAACGAAAATGCAAAATTCTAAAATAGAGAAGAGGCTTATATCATCAATGAAAACATGCTAAATGTGGATGTGAAAGATAGAAAAATACTCTATGAACTTGATCTTAACTGCAGGCAATCTAATGCACAGATCGGTAAAAAGGTAGGACTTGGAAAAGATGTAGTTAACTACCGAATAAATAAAATGGAAAAAGAAGGAATAATTAGGAATTATTGGACAACTATAGATACTTTCCGACTTGGATACAATGTTTTTAGAGTTTACATTGATTTTCAATATATAACCTCAAATATTAAAGAAAAAATAATTCGATATTTTGTTGATTATCCTGCATCATGGGTTGTTGTCTCTGCAAAAAGTCCGCATGATCTAATTTTAGTGTTCTGGGTAAAAGATATTTATGAATTTTACCAGTTTTGGGATAACACATTAGATAAATTTGAAGATTTTTTCTCTGAATATCACATCTCTATTTATTGTGGAGCAAAAGTTTACAAAAAATCCTTTTTACTTCCTGATTTAAAAGAATCAAATAGAACAATATGTCAATTAAAATGTGGTGGAAACCAGTTGAAATCGATGAGACAGATTATAAATTATTAAATGATCTTGCAGTTAACGCACGAGCTCCCCTCGTAGATTTATCTGAAAAACTTAACTGCTCACCTCAAAATGTTTCTTACCGGATTAAAAATTTGTTGCAAAATGGCGTTATTAATGGGTTGAGAGTTGGTCTTGATTTATCCAAAATTGGACTTCAACATTATAAGGTCGATCTTTATTTAAAAGAACATAAACTAAAGAAATCAATTTTAAAATACCTGGAAGAAAAAAGTTATATCGAATACATGAACTTTTCCATAGGTTGGGCAGATTTAGAACCAGAGTTTGTTGTTAAAAATTTTGATGAGTTTACCAAGATATTTGATGACATAAACAATAAATTTTCAGGAGGAATAAAAAAGCAATCATTTTTTATTACTGATACATTTCATAAACTAAGATGTATGCCTGAATTAAAATTTAAATAAAAAGAAAAAATATTATTTATAGACATGAAGACATATAAAATGTTGATGCTGCAGCAACTGCTGCTACTACGGCTCCAGATACTACTATTTTATCCATTTTTTTATTCACCATCCTTTTTATTGGTATGATATACTTTGTCTACTGTTTTTATATAAAGGTTGGTTGGTAATTTTACAAAAAGGAATTTTTTATCGTATGCAGTGAACCCCCAATAGTACACAGTAAGTTAACGTGAAAATCTATTGGGGATTCAGTCCAGTAGTTTAATGAAATAGTTGCTATATATGAAGTATCCTTAGTTTTATCGAATTGTGTTTTTTTTGTTTTCTCACTTGTTATTGGACATGATGGGTTCAAGAATTTCAACTGTCCAGTAGGCTACTTTTGAAGCTACTGACGGGCATTTGTCAACGTGAGCTCCAGATTGTTCGAATAACTCATATTCTTTTGAGTCGGAGAGAACAAATGATCTGCCAAACAAGTGTTGTTGCACTGTTTTACATAAGATTCCAGTATATTCCTGAGTGAAGCGATCAATTAGTTGTTGAGCATAGTGAAACACTCTTCTTTTTTTCTTTCCTGCTGAAAAATCAGAATAACTTCTTCCAAGAATTGTTCCTATCGCTAAAATTCCACCTATGAGTGCTCCACATGTTCCTTCACTGGAAAGAGCGGTACCACCTGCTAGACCATCTGCTGCTTTCACAACGTCTTCTTCGTGGAAACTTAATGTTTCCATGATTGCAACATATACTGCTTGAGGGCAGCTTCCTCGTTCTGCTTCATATGTAAAAGCAAGTGCTGCTGCTTTTTCTGCTAACGAATCAGTCATGTTGATCTATTCTTCCTTTTTACCAAGTTGATTTAACAGTAATGGTAGATCAGAAAGTTGTTTTACCATTGCTCCTCCATTATTAAACCTCATTCCGATCATATGACATCCAGCTTGTTTACAAGCAAGATAATCATTTTTTGTATCACCAACAACGATAACATCTGAAACTTTTGTATGGAGGAGATCACAAGCTTTATAGATCATGTCCGGAGCGGGTTTTCCTTTTTTTACATCATCAGCGCATACTACTTCTTTGAAAAATGAGCTTAATTGAAATTCAGATAGTACTTGTTCAGTGATGAAACGTTCTGTGTTGGTGATTACTGCTAGTTTGAATGAATGATGTAACGATGTTAAGGCAGATACTGCATCATCCATTAAACGTACATGGTTCAAATAGACTTTAGGCCAGGAGTTACAAACGAGGAACACGTTTTTATCGACTCCAAGGTAGGACAATGATTGCTCAAAGTCATTACCCCAGAGGTTATCAATGAAATCTTGTTTGGTAATCGTTTGATGATGTGAGTATGAAAGTGCGTCATTAACAGCTTTCCACCAGGCATCCTGGGAGTCAATTAATACTCCATCCATATCAAATAAGATTGCTTTTGGACTTTTGTCTGGTTGAATGATCATTGGGAATCAATTGAAGGGTAATAGCCTTCTCTTAAAAAAACACATGGATGAACGCATTATTTATATAATGTCATTTTGTTTTTATTGGTGGTGATTAGTTATGCCTATGATTTCAGTAAAATCAACAAAAAAGATTGAATGTATCGATGTCACAGATAAGGTTCAAGATGTGATACATAAACAAGATATTGATCATGGTTATGTGATTGTGTTTGTCCCTCATACCACAGCGGCTGTCACAATAAATGAGGGTGCTGACCCGGCAGTTCAACATGATATTCTTACTAAATTAAATGAGTTAGTACCATCAGATGGGCCATATACTCATGCTGAGGGAAACAGTGATGCCCATATTAAAGCAAGTATTTTAGGTGCTTCTGAATTAATTCTTGTGAAAAATAAGAAATTACAGTTGGGTACTTGGCAACATCTTTTCTTTTTTGAAGGAGATGGGCCAAGAGACCGATTGATGCATGTGCAATTATGTCCAGTTCCTAAAAATTCTATTGAAAAGGAGATATGAATAATGTTATACTATGTTCATGGTTATTTATCCACTCCTGAAGGAAGTAAAGGAGCATTTTTTAAAAGAGCGTTAGGTGCAATTCCTGTGAAATATCGACAATGTTCTGCGGAGGACTTGGTGATTGCTGATTGTCTTAATGAAATTAAAAACGTGATTGGATCTGATGATTCAATAACGTTGATTGGTTCTTCACTTGGTGGTTGTTTGGCAAGTAAATTAGCGTTAGACATCCCCAGTCAGATTAAACAACTTATCCTGTTGAATCCAGCAATACTTCCTCCTACGGTTGATTTGAAATCGATTCCAGATATGCCTTTAAGAATTCTGAAAGATATGAAAGATGATCGAATGTTTACTGAAAAGTTGGATGTGAAAATAACGATTTTTTCTGCAACAAATGATACAGTGGTCCCACCCAGCTGGGTGGTTCAGTTTGCTCAGGTTCAAGAGGCAACGATTCAATTCCTTCATGATGATCATCGTTTCTCACAATATCTATCAAGGTTACCTGAGCTGATTACATCGTTTATGTGATCTTTTGATAAATTCTTTTTTTGATTTGTGCCAGTTCATTGGTTATCAAGGTTTAGATCGAAATGTTTGAAAAAATGATAACCTTTTTTAATGACGATGGTCTCTGACTCTTGAGATGAATCAATTAACTAAAGCACAACTTATCGTTAGTATGCTAGCTTGTTTTTCATTAGGTTTGGGTCTTACTCAAAACGCATTAGTATCAGATTCGTTGGTGGAGGCATTGGGTTTCATTGCTTTGCAACTTGCTGCGATTGTGATTATTTCCTTTGTGTTACTAGGTATTCTAAAATGGGTTGATGTTTTTGATATTAAAACAAATGCGATTCTTACGTTAATTGCTGTTGTTATGTTGCGTTTGACTTTTATTATGTAATTAGTGGATAATGGGTTGTTATCGTCTTGATGATTTCAGCTGAGGTTTTGCCCAATCCTGTAATAGTTCCTGAACTCGTCGTTGATGTGTGATATTTTTCATTATTAGAGTCACACCATTACCTCCTGATTCAAAGGTTGTTGGTATTACTTTTATTTTTAGATGGATTCCTTTTTCTTTTTCAGAAAACGTTGATTCTTGTATGCCGCCTTTTCCTTCAAGAGCTTCATTTAATGCAAGGGATAATGTGTTGTCAATGAATTCAAAGGAAAGTGCGTCTAGACGTTGACCGACGATATCTTCTGTTTTTTCATCCAAGAATCGAAGAAATGTTTCGTTTGCAAATGTTATTTTTAAATCTTCGTCGAACACGAGGATGTAATCTGAAGTGTAGTGGAGAAGATCTGTAACTGGGATTCGGCGTGCAGGAAAAAATACTTTCGCAGGACCAAATGTTATCATTTCCACGACCCCTGATATTCGCATGATGTCTAGATATTTGGCAACAGAGTTTCGGTTTGTCTTGATGCATCGAGCGATATCGGTAACGGTCATCCCTTTTGGATTTTCTTTGAGGGCTTGTTGGATACGTTTGATTTCTTTTTGGTACTGCTTCATGACTCAAATACTCGATGTGTTCTAGGCTATTTATGCATTTCTCTTTTGGTAATTACTACTGCCATGCAAAGAACGAAAAGTTTAAATAGTCTTAATATATTCCTTGTTTGTAATGTGGTAACGCATTGCATTGGATGGGTCCTCAAAGGTTTCCACAATGATGAATCGCCCTGCTTTGTTTTCACGGATGGAAACGAGGTTAGGTGTGATGGATTCAGTTACCTTTTAAAAAAATCCATCCTTGCATCCCTCCATTTAAACGACAAAAGGAGAGGTACCTCACCCGCATCCCAATCCCGCCTTCAAGAAAAAATCCCTTTTTCTGAAAAGGGGGAGGTACCTCTTTTACCTTTCAGATCAATCTTTTTTGAATAAAAATATTAATCAACCAAACCCCATTCACCATATGGAAAAAATATGAACGAGATTTGGATTGAAAAATACCGGCCCAAAATTCTTTCTGATGTTGCAGGTCAACGGCATATCATTGAACGCCTAAAAGCATATGTTGCCACAAAGAACGTCCCCCATCTCATTTTTGCTGGACCCGCCGGCACTGGTAAAACCACGTCTGCCCTAGCCTTATCAAAGGAATTATTTCAAGATACCTGGAGACAAAACTTCAATGAATTAAATGCTAGTGATGAGCGAGGTATTGGAATAATCAGAGGAAAGATTAAGAATTTTGCTCGAACCGCACCAATGGGGGATAACCCATTTAAAATCATTTTTTTAGATGAAGCAGATTCACTTACTTCAGATGCCCAAGCTGCCCTCAGACGAACCATTGAACGATACACCCATATCTGCAGATTTATCCTCTCAGTTAACTACTCCTCTAAGATCATTGAACCAATCCAGTCCCGTTGTACTGTGTTTCGCTTCAGACCATTACAACCTGAGGATATCAAAAATTATATGAGAAAGATAGCCTCAAAAGAAAAACTTGAAATTACTAACGATGGATTTGAAACACTCATCTATGTTGCTAGAGGTGACCTTAGAAAAGCAATCAATGTCCTTCAAGTTGGAGCATCCATTTCAAAGAAGATCACTGCAGAACTTCTCTATGAAACCAGTGCTACTGCAAAACCTGAGGACGTAAAAGACTTAATCAACACAGCTCTTGCCGGTGATTTTACAAAATCCCGAAATATACTCTATGATCTGCTCATCAAATACGGATTAAGTGGTGAAGATATCATCAAACAGATCCATCGAGGCATATTTGATATAGCACTACCCGACGAAAGTAAAATACGACTCATTGATAAGACCGGTGAAATTGAGTTTAGATTGACAGAAGGAAGCAATGAACATATTCAACTGGAAACATTACTTGCTCAGTTTGCTTTAGAAGGAAAACTTATAAAATAAAAAAAAGAAAAAATTCTCTAAAAAATATTAGAGATGTTTTTTCACAAATGCTTCCACTAAGGTTTTTAGTTCTTTTGAGGTTTTCTCACCAACGCTATATCGGACTCGAACAAGTGGTTTATCTGTTTTTAACACTCGATTCAAATCAATAGGTGTTCCGCTTACTATAACATCAACATCTGCATTATTAATGGTCTCTTCAAGTTCCTTAGTTTGTTTCTTACCATATCCCATGGCTGGAAGTACCTTTGATAAATGCGAATATTTTTCAAATGTTTTTACTATTGATCCCACTGCAAAAGGCCGGGGGTCCACGATTTCTTTAGCATCATTTTCTTCTGCAGCTACTGTTCCAGCACCATATGCCATACTACCATGGGTAACTGTCGGACCATCCTCTATGACGAGTACTTTTTTGCCTTTGATCTGCTCACCGTTTTCAGCAATAACCGAAGAAATACCTTCGATGATCTGTGCATGAGGATTTACTTTTTCCACGTTCTTTCTTACAGATTCAATGTTTTCTTTTTTCGCCGTGTTGACCTTATTGATGAGTATTACATCTGCAGCTATTGTATTCACTCCACCAGGATAATATGAAAGTTCATGACCTGGTCGGTGAGGATCAGTTAGAGTAATTAACAGGTCAGGTTTGTAAAATGAGAAATCATTGTTACCTCCATCCCAAATAATTACGTCGGCTTCTTGTTCTGCTTGCTTGAGAATCGCACCATAATCAACGCCTGCATAGATCACACCACCCATGTCAATGTAGGGTTCATATTCTTCTCGTTCCTCAATGGTACAATTGTATTTAACTAAATCATCGTAACTAGCGAATCGTTGCACGATCTGAGTGGTAAGATCTGGATCATAGGGCATTGGATGACGGATACTTGCTACTTTCAATCCTTTCTTCTGCAATATTTCAAATATTTTCCGAGAAACTTGAGATTTCCCACAACCAGTTCGAACAGCACAGACTGCAATGACTGGCTTGCTTGATTCAATCATTGTGCTCTTTGGACCAAGTAAGGTAAAATCAGCTCCTGCAGCATTCACAATCGCAGATTTTTCCATGACATATTCATAGGGAAGATCACTATATGCAAAAATGACTTCGTCAACATCATGTTTTTTAATTAACGATGTCAGATCGTCCTCAGAATAGATGGGGATGCCATCGGGATATAATTTACCTGATAGTTTTGAGGGGTATTTTCTTCCATGGATATCTGGTATTTGTGTAGCGGTGAATGCAACAACTTCATAATCGGGGTTATCTCTGAAGTACACGTTGAAATTATGAAAATCTCTACCTGCTGCACCCATTATGATTACACTTTTTTTTTCTGACATAACTATTCAACCTCCGAAATGTAATTTTGGGGAAACCGGTTTTCCTTTAAAAGGATTTCTTATGATGAAAAAAACTGAAAGATAAAAAGGAAAAGAAAAAAAGATTATAATAAAAAGATTATAATTCTTCATATAATCTTGCGACGTCTTTAGCAACTTCAAGAGTTGAATTATTTCCCCCTAGATCGTAGGTCTTCACTTTTGCTTGTTTGATGTTTTCTCCGATGGCTCTTTGTAATTGCGCTGCTTTTTTTGTTTCACCTAACCAATCAAGCATGAGTTTTGTTGAAAGCATCATCGCGGTAGGATTCACCACGTATTTTCCTGCATACTTTGGTGCACTTCCATGAGTTGGTTCAAACAATCCGTATTCATCACCAATATTTCCACTTGCTGCAAAACCAAGACCCCCTATCAATTGTGCACTAAGATCAGATATAATATCTCCAAACATGTTACTGGCCACAAGCACATCATAATCTTGAGGGTTTTTCACAAGCCACATGGTCATCGCATCTACATTTGTTTCCCAAAGTTCGATACCCGGATAATTCTTCGCCAATTTCCTTGCTTCCTCAATCATCATCCCACTCGTTTCACGGATTACGTTTGGTTTTTCAACAACGGTAACACTTTTTCGATTGTGTTTTTTAGCGTATTCGAACGCTTGTGTGAGAATACTATTACAACCTTTCCTTGTAAAAATACGAGTTGAAATCGCTAAATCATTTTCAGGGATCTCTTTGAACCGGTCGAATTTCGGATGAGTTGAAAACGCTTTTCTCATTGTTTCGTTCACTGGGAAAAACTCCACTCCCGCATATAATCCTTCAGTGTTTTCTCGAAACACGACTAAATCAATATCGTCCCGATAATTCAATGGATTCCCTTCAAATGCTTTGCAAGGGCGAAGATTAGTATGTAGATTCAACAGTTGCCGTAATCGAACGATAGGGCTAGAATAGACATATCCTTTCCCTTGTAAACTTGGGTTGAGTTCTTTTTGGGCTTCTTCATTAGGTTTCGAGGTAATTGCACCAAACAAGCAACAATCGGTTTTTTTTAACAGTTCGATTGTACGCTGAGGTAACGGGTCCCCTTCTTTTTTCCAGAATTCCCATCCCACATCTCCGTGTGTATATTCGGCATCAAGTCCAATTGTATCCAAAACGATTTTAGCTGCTTCCATGACGTCGTTTCCAACGCCATCACCAGGTAACCAAGCAATGTGATATTTTACCATGATTGGATGTAATTAAACAGGTGTTATTTAATTTTTTCAACGAAAAAAACGTTTGCCATACATAAAAATCGCATCTATTTTTTAAGTTCTGCAAGCGTTGTCACCCGTTCGGCATACGCGTTATGTTTATGAATTGATTCCTCACTTTCACTTCTTACAACTAGTAACGTTTCATCAGGTAAATGGTGATATTTTTTAAGGATATTTCGTAAGATATCCCGGACAACATCCTCAACGAATTTAGGGTTTTGATGTGCATTAAACACTATTTGTCCTTCTTCACCACGTTTCAAGATGCTATATGTAGGTGAGCTGAATGCATCTTCAGAAAGATCAATAAGATCATTTGCATCAATGGTAATATCATTTCGCGGTACTTCGATCATTACAGTGGTGATGTTTCTTTGGTTATGGGTCGGTGGTACATCATTAGCAGCATACTTTCCTATTTTTCGAATGATTTCCATGGCGCAAGGACACGCAGTCATCCCAATTACTTTCACACCAATGAGTTTTTTTGTTTCCCTGTTTTTTACTGCTCTTGCTTCTGCCACAAGTTTATACGGCTCAAAACCTGTAGCTCCAGAGGGATAAGTTCGCTCCAAAAAATAATCTGCCTCAGCTTTGATTTCCGATCGGGATGCATAATCATGTTTTTCAAGTAACCGTTCAGCAGTGTTAGCACAAAACGTTTCAAGATCCTCAACCGGTGTATGATTGTTTTTTTCTGTAATTTCAGAGACAAGCTCAAGGTTTCGAGACATATGACTTCCCTTTTGGAATGCTGGAAGATCAACGAACAAATCCATTTTTACTACCAAAGTGATGATATTTTTTGCTTGGGGTCGTTTCACCTGAACAAGTTTTTTCACTCCAGTTACACCAACACGGGTGAGCTTGAATTTAGAATGTGATGGTCCTGCTTGAACATCAGGTAGATCAATGCTTTTCATGGTATTATCACCAAACTGACCATGAAAATGTGATATTATAAAGTTAGCTTTTAACCCATCTTTGCGAAAACTAAAAGAAACCCTTTCATATATCTGGTTGCAAAAAACAATCTGCCGCTGTGGCTTAGAGGTATAGCGATTCCTTGGTAAGGAATAGGTCGTGGGTTCAATTCCCATCAGCGGCTTATTTTTTTATATGGCATAATTTGTTTTTCTATATTGTGATACTTACTGGTACTTTTACGTATGTATCTACATTATTACCTGCAAAAAAGGTTTATATTTATAGTGATTCTATATGTGGATAACTCTGTTAGGGGGAGTTGAAGATATATGGATAAGAAAACATTTTTAGAAGCATATGCAGAAGATATCATTGCTGAACCTTCCGGAAGAACCTATGCTGAATTACAATCAGATAAAATAAGTAAGTTTATGTTGGTTAACTCAATGTTGGATTCCGATGGGCAAAGTGATTAATTCTGTTCTCTTTCTTTTTTTAGTATTGTTATTGCGATAATAATAAAAAATAAACCGATGAATGATGTAAAAAGGGGAATTGTACCGTTAAGTAACATCGATGTTCCTGTTGCTATAATCAAAAGGAAACCAAAGATGGCTAGAGGTCGTGCTATCAGGCCTAATTTGGATTGGGATGATTTCATTTTCTTTTTTCTCCAATGATTTTTTTAGAAATTTACATTTTTTTTTTAAGTAGGGAAGCTTTGGATTTATTTATAAGCTTTGAGTTTTTCTGTTTTTATTTTTAATAGATAATAAAATTTAAATAATAAAATAATTATTATTTGATATGGTTTTTTCAAAAATGAATGCTAGACTATACACCAAAATCATTCTAAGCACATCTGTTCTTTTTGTTCTTGTACTCTTTGGATCATTGATGATACCACTTATTGCATCTTTTTTCATCTCCCATAAAATCTTTTTAGTCGAATCGTAACATGTCGTGTAACAGAAAATAGATTCTAAACTAATATCAATCACACCTAAAAATAATTGAACGTGAACTTAACTGACGCTAACTAAGACGATTTCACGAGTAAAGCCATTTTTGGAATTGAACTACAGACAGCCGATTCAACACCCGAATAAGGATTATCATGATCAAAATCGTAAACAACACTCGACCAAACAAAATACCGACAAGAGAGCCACCAAGAGTCAACATCAATAAGGAATCTTCTATCAAACTATGAGATAACCCCATCATACTCACAGATAGGAAAGAATCCTTTGCGGAAAGTAAACCTGACCTTGCTTGTTTAATGATCAAACCGCCACCATATGAAATTCCAAGTGTCAATCCTATTATTGTTAGGGGTGCTGCTTTTTTACTCATTCCTAGTTGTTCCAAACCCGGTTCCAAAAACGTGTTGATTCTTTCAAGAATCCCATATCTTTTCAATAGGTTCATCAATAATAATAACAGGAAAATGATTACAAAGATCATTGCATAGTTTTGGAGTTGTCCAACGATCCAACCTGTTACTGATAGATCTTTAGGTTCTGGCTGCCAGGTCATCATGGCTGGAGATTGAAGCAACTGGGTAAATCTAAAAAACTGATGAAGAATGAATCCAAAAAGAATCGCACCCCCAATCCGAAGAAAAAGAGTGAACCATACACGAACACCTGCTTTTTTTGCAATAGTTACTTCAATAAAAAGACTGTGGGCAACAAGTATCATCGACGTTAACACGGTCACTTCTGCAGTGGTCAACGTAAGATCTTCGGCTAATGAAATAAAAACGATTAATCCGCCATAAATATTAGTAATCATCGCAGAAGCCCAGACCAGGCCCATTTCACCAGGTAGACCAACAACACCCATGATCGGTGCAATGAACTCTCCAAGAATTTTCACCCCGCCTACTACATCCAATAGTTTAATGATGATGCTAACAGGAATCATGATTTTAAATAATGGTAAAGCAGTCTGTATCGTTTCCTGAATACGTTGTTTAACAAATAAAGCCAGTTTGTTTGAAATACCGGATCCCATCATATCATCATCCTTTTCTTATCTATTGTTCACCTTTTCATCAATCCTTGTTCATTTGCTCTATTTTACTTAAGGGTTCATGACGGGCAAGAAAATAGACACCTACGAAAACCAACACCATACCAACTAGTTGAAAAAAAGTGGTTTCTTCCCCAAGCACGATAAATCCGATTACAGCTGCAAAGAAGGGTGCAGTTAACTCCAAACCAGAAACTTGAGCTGCCTTCAATCGTTTCAATCCTTCATAGTAAAGGATAGTACCAATGCCAACGATGAAACCTATGAGAAGAGAATAACTTGAAAAGGATCCATCAGGGAAAAAAAGCACAATCCCTCCGAGAAAAACACCTGCTATTGCAAACCGGTATAACGTGATTAAACCCGCATGAAGTCTTGTGAGATATTTTCGCATGACCACAGCAGTCGACGCCCAAGCAATCGTGGAGCATAGAACAAGGAGATCACCGAAGGATCCGAAATGAAGGGAAAGGGCATTCTCAATGGTTCGAGTGGTGACAAATAAGGCAGCAACCATCAACAACATGATCCCAATGTAATCATACCGCGTTAACCTATCCTTTGTCATTAACAATACACTAAAAAATAAGACGAACAATGGTTGCATATGACCAAGGACTACGGCATTTACCACAGGTATTAATGTCAGTGAATATAGATATAATCCATCGGCAAACACGGTTCCTACCAAAGCGATATACACAAGAACATGGAGATCTGATTTTTTTATGGTAACTGAAACAGGACGTCGGATGGAAAGATATAATATTGCAACAAGACAGACACCAAAAGCTCGAAAGGTAGCAGTCATAAGAACACTGCTTTGTTGATGAAATGCTAATTTTGCTACCACTGGTTCAAGTGCCCACATCACTGCGGCAGCAAGGACAATTGTCACACCAACGATTTTTTGTTCCATGGTTATCTGTTACAATGTAATGATTCTCTTTTTAGGGATTCATCACGGTTGTATTTTTAAAATAGTCAAAATCAAACTCAGTGACATCACCAGCTTTTTTCATTGGAATGGGCATAAGTCGAGCAGATAACGGTTTTTTTAATGCTATGGACAATGATGCAACATCCAAAAGGATACCATTCAGAGTTTCAACAGTGATATCTCCAGGTAAAGGAATGGTATCTAGACCGGTACCACATACTGAAGAGTACAATAATAATTTTGTTAAGGATACCTTTCCTTCTTTATTTCTCTTTACTAATCCACTATCCTCCATGACCGGTAGCATCAATCCATTGTATCCACATATCTTTACAGGTAACTGTTTTAACACAGAAGTGATTAATCGAGCAGCAGTTACCGTTCCAGGTCCCCCGAACTGCTCAACAAACGAAAGGTGTTCAATGCCATGGATGAGACTCTCCTCCTTTTTTATAGATGGACTAATGGATCCATCAATACCATGATATGAAAGAATGGAGTCCTTACAAGCTTCTTTTGCGATTGCTTCAACTTTTCGATATTCATTTGACAGCGTTTCATTAAGTGATATCCATGCATCTTCAAAAGATGTTTTTTTTGAAAAAACAGAATGAATAATATCACTATTTTCACATCCGATACCAAACGATGGGTCTCCATCATGAAAAGAAGCAGGATAAAACGGTGTATGTGCTGCTACATTATATAATGCAGCAAATCGTAGATTAGCAAACCCTTGTTGTTCTATCCGTGATATTTTCTTAATGAGCTTTGCTGTTTTCCTAGCAAGATCCATGTTAATTTGATCGTTTTGACAAAGATTAACCGTGCAAAATCCATTTGGAAATTGTTGTAAGAATGTAGATAGATCCTGAATGTGATCAACCGTTGAAATCGGCCCAATATTGAAATAATCGATCTTTTTTTTACAAAGAGATTGTAGAAAGGAACACACGAACTGTAATTCAGACATGGTTGATGCGTAAGATTCCCAGGGCTGAGTACTGAGACGAACGGTTTGAACCATGTATCCCTTTTTTTCAAAACATGCTTTAATTTCCTCTACTTCCTTTGCAATTTGAGTTAGCATTGTTTTATCTGATGAAAGAAGAGGGCCTGATAGATTACATCCTGCAGTAATTGTTCGAATTCTCATGAGATACCTCATCAATTCCATGTGAACTACTCCTCCCTACACTGCAACAGGTTGCACTGTTGAGGAAGGAGCT
>CAYOTP010000035.1:0-18832 GCA_964406955.1 uncultured Thermoplasmatales archaeon
GCCAGGCTTGGCTACCCCTGCATAATGAGAAAACGAAAATAACTGTTTTCCTTTTTAGGCTACATCCTGGAAACCATATATATTTCTTTCTGGTTTCTTAGACCTTATTGGCATCCATTCCGATAAGATCACTGATTTCTTTATGAAGTTTAACGAGTTGCAATGCATACTCCTTATGATTTTCTTGTAATGCCCGTTGCACTTCAACTTCAATATCCTGCCTGCGGCAATCATCAACAAGATTATCCGCGTGGCAAACGATTTTTTCTTCAAGGGTTTTTGGTATAAAATCTTTATCGGGTAGACCCATTGATTTTGCCACTGATGAAGTTAACCCTGCTCCGATATGCGTTTCGATGATAGAAACGATGCTTTTGGATAATCCTAATTTCCTAGCGATACAAGCACCGACGAAACCATGATCTATTCCATGGGTTTTTGATCGGCCGATATCATGTAGTAACGCTCCTGCTTCAACAAGGTTCTTATCTGCTTTTGTTCGTTTCACAATACAAAGCGCAATATCCCTAACAGCTTCACAATGACAAATGACTTGATCTGAACACCCTGCTTCCTTCAAAAGCTTCCTACATTGATCGGGAGTTGGGATGAACTCTTTATTATCAGTCTTCATCTTTGCCCACCACTTTTTTCCCATGTTTTGCTGGGATGATGTTCATCTTTCCATCAAAGGTTTTCTGTTCCCATGCATGATGAGTGTATCGATCTAAAAAAACAGCAATAGCAGCAACTTCTGAATGAGGTTGATTACCTACTGAAACATTGATATCAGCTAGATCGTAAAACTGAGCAGGAACCTTTTCAGCACCAACAATGATGAGAAGATCCTTTTGTTTATCTAAGAAATTTAGTGAATTCTTTAACGTTTCTCCATACATGGTTAAATGAATAATTTGTCCAGACCATTCTTTGATAATCTTCATCGGTGACACACCCGTTTGAATGCTAAATCCTTTGCCAAAGCGATTGCACACTGACAGTATGGTCTCTGTTATTTTTTCATCACGAGTGTCAATGTAGATGGATTCTGCTCCAAAAGCCCTGGCAACAAGAGCAACATGGGTGGTAATTCGTTTGTCCCGGAATGGTCGATGACCAATTCGTAAAATAGATATCATCTAATTTCAACTACCTTGTTTCATTTTAGATATCAGTAAAAAAAGAATGAGTTCTCCTTTATTTTTTCTTTGCTCTAGGCTTGAAACCATCACTGAACGTACCATCAGTGTTTTGTACAAGAACCGTTGCTTCCTTTTGCAATGCAATTGTTCTTGCTTTTTTGATAGCTGCTTGTTTGGTGCGATGATGGCTGAAAATCTTATAATGGCTTCGTACCGCCCAATCGCCTTTTACTTGACCTGGTTGAGGCTTACTGACCACATATATGACATTGGGTGCTTTCCGAGAAGAAGGTTTTTTTACAGTTTTTTTCTTTTTTGAAAGGATGAAATCAACTTTCTTTTCAATATTACTTTTTTCAGAATTGGATTCCTGTTCAATATTGTCAATATCTGATTCAACCGCTTTCATGTCGGTAAATAATAATTTAGGATCATAAGATTTTTTTGTATACACATGATCAGGTTTATCTGAATGTAATACTTCACGATATTCAATAACATCCTCTTGAGCTGAACAATCATCATGTAAATCCTTTTGATCTGAAACGTTTGATTCTTGATCAATCGGCTCAGTAACTTCTTTTTCTTTTTTGCTACCTTTGAACGGTTTACTGATGATAGATAAGAATTCGTTTTTAATGTGAACAATTTTTGATGGCATACTCAACAGTACTACTAAAGCTTTTTAATATTGATAAATGTTTCTTAGAGTCATGTAATGCCCATATCAAGTAAATATTTTTATACTTGCGAAAAACATTTATCCAAAAGGTTCATTCACAAACTCATATTTTCAAATCTAACAGGGGCTTATGGTCTAGTGGTTATGACGTCGCCTTCACACGGCGGAGGTCTCCGGTTCAAATCCGGATAAGCCCACTTTTTTGTCATAAGAAAGTATTATAGATTGATTTGTGTACTGCGAATCAAAAAAATAATGATCCCTCATAATCAACCTTTTTCAATCAAAAATAAAAAAGAAATGGCTTTTATAGAATTTTGCAGGAAAATTGAGAAATGGGGTTTTATTAATGGATAGAACAATTGGGATTTAAAAACATGGGGGAAAGATAAAATGAACAGTTTCGTTGAAAAATACGCTGATAGCATCATTTGTGAGCCATCTGGATTGACATACAATGAATTGAAGGAAAACAGGATCCAAAAAATGGTTCTTGTTGATTCAGAGTGAGTAGATCTTCATAAATTAGCTTAAGTACTGTCAAGGAGCGGATATATTCATCCGCCAGTTTTTTCTTTTTTTAGAAAACATCGATAAAAATAAAACTATTTTTATAGATTATTATTTTGGAGGGAGGGAAAAGGGGGAACAATACTAAAAAAGAGAAATATCATAGCTTGGTGCTATGAAATGTCCCCCTTATGGTTAGATGATATCAATGACCCATATTTAAATATTTTCTTTTTAATATTAGTTGATTTCTTGTGGTTGCAGATTAGTTTCTATAAATATGTATTACTAGTTTTTTATTCCTTTTTGTTGGTGGCAAAGAATATAATTTTGATGTGAGTGGGATAGTTCGACGAATTTTTTCGATATATGAAAAAATCTTTAAAATATCTTTTTCAATTAAAAAAGTATTGTAAAATCAAATTAATAATGCATAACTATATATATTAATTTGATTCATAATGTAAGGTAAAACAAATCATAATTGCCACTGGGACTCTTACCATGCAAAAAAATCTACCTGAATTAAGCAGAAATTATTCAAATAACTTTGCCATTTATGCATAGCTAAGGAGTATAATGATTTTTCTCGCTATAACAGTTTCATAAGTGATAATCTTTATTATCTGAAATAAATTGGAGTAACAAAAATGAACATTGGCCAAACAAAAGAGAAAATATTGTATTCACTGGAGAGAAAACCATCTCATGGATACGAATTATCCAAAACATTAGAGGTTCCTCTATCAACCATCTATGGCCATCTTAAAGAATTTAGAAAACGAAATCTCATAAGCCCAATCGATGAAACAACTGACCGGAAAATAACATATCAATTAACTGAAAAAGGTAAAAGAGTGTTGCAAATCATCAAGGAATATTAATTGGAGGGAATATCCTGGCTTGGATCTGTAAAAATTGTGCTCATGTCAATTTAGATGCTTCATATAAATGCATGAAATGTGGGTTTAAACAAACAGAAAATAATAAAAAAAATACAAATTATTCCTAATTTTATAAACTGGCATACTTAATTTTTGATAGTAATGTAAGCCGTTGAAAAAATTTCTTTTTGCAATCCTCATTATGTATCACAAAAGTTGCAAAATTTTTGATTTTGATCTGACAATTACACAAGCCGGGATAAGATAGGGTAGAACCAACCATGAAACGTTTACTTGTATTGATCGGTTGTCGCTGTCACCCAACAATCATCTTTAGAAATGATCATTGGGTAGTGAAAAGTACACCATTTGAAGTAAGCAGCAGCCAAATGATGTATTTTCATCTTTCGCGACAGTTTTATGATGCCATGGTTGTCCTCATTATCATTTCTTGACGATTCGTCTGATGGATCAATGAGGGACTCTACTAGCATCATTGTATTCTTGTCGCCTTGACTTTGCCCCTTCAATCATTTGAGTTCATGAAGGTCTTCGAATCAAGGCAAATAGGAAAAGAAGTATTCTTGTATTTAAACCATGTGACCGGGTTGTGTGTTTGTAAATCACCTATATTTATTGATTTCTTCGTTCAGTGCAAGTGTTTGCTTTCGAGCGGCTTGTGTAAAATCTTCACCTTTTGATGCGTAAATAATGCCTCTTGAAGAGTTAATCACTGCCATTTCACCATGGGCATTTGCACCATAGGTCACTGTTTTTTTAACGTCTCCACCTTGTTTTCCGATACCTGGAATTAAAAAAGGGGTATTTTCACCCATTATTTGTCTAAGTTTTCTTAATTCTTCAGGGTATGTCGCTCCAGCAACAAGACCACAACATCCATAGGTTTTCCATGTGTTCACCGTTTTTGCCACATGGATATATAACGGTTCACCATTGATATGGAGGTCTTGGAAATCCTTTGCTGATGGATTTGAGGTTCGACAAAGTAAAAAACTACAATTATCAGAATATTCAAGGAATGGTTTCACCCCATCCAAACCCAAATAAGGATTCACGGTGGCTGCATCGCCGTGTAATTCTTCAAATAATGCATGTGCATATTTTTTAGCAGTATTTCCAATATCATTTCTTTTTCCATCTAAAATAATGATTTTATCTTTAGGAATGGCCGCTATTGTTTTCCGTAAAATGCGTTCTCCTTTTTCACCCAATGCTTCATAAAAAGCAAGATTTGGTTTGTATGCGCAGACCAGGTCTTTTGTTTCATTGATAATTGAGGTGGTAAACTTGACAAAGGGATCTGCAGTTGTTTCAAATAAAAATGGAGGGATTTTCTCTTTATCTATATCTAGACCAATGCAGACAAGACTGTTCGAGTTATGGATACTGTTTGTTAATTTTTCTATGAAATCTGTCAAATTTTTCACCGTTGATGGATATAGGGGTAGCTATACTAAAACTTGTATGTCCGGCAGTCTTATAATGAACTAAAAAATACGGTTGAATCATATGAACATCATTTACAGTCTTTGTTCTTGGGGACTTGGACACGCGACCCGTTCATTACCTGTTATTCGAAAGCTTATCGAGGAGGATCATAATCTAACGATTATTTCCAGTGGTCGATCCTTACAATTACTTCAATATGAACTGGGCTCTCGTGTGAAATATCTTAATATTCCTGATTATCCTATGATTGTTTCTGAAAACAGTCGTCAATTCATTGCAAAAACTTTGATTTATTGGCCATCATTTATCAAACGGATGGAGGAAGGGTTACAACAATTAAACAAGGTGTTAAAACGATCCAGTTATCACCGGATTATTTCAGATGGTCGATATGATATGTATAGTAAGACGGTACCCTCTTTTTTTATCTCCCATCAGATCCGTATTATGAATCCTCTCCGGATTCATCTTTTTGAACGTGGAAGTGAAACATTTAATGCATTTTTTTTTAAGCGATTTCAAGAGATAATCATTCCGGATTTTAGAAAAAATGGCTTGTCTGGTGATTTATCCCATAACTTGAAAAAGATTGATGAAGAAAATCTTCATTATGTTGGCATTCTTTCGGATTTTTCTCAAAGAAAAATCGCAAAAGATATTGATTTTTTTGTTTCTCTTTCAGGGCCTGAACCACAGAGATCGATTCTTGAAAAAAAGATACTAGCTCAGATCGATCAACTTAAGGGATCTGTTGTGATGAGTTTAGGGAAAACCGAAGAAAAGGAACCATCACCAAATAAAGACATACAAATATATACATATCTTTCAAAAGAAGAGCGGGAGAAACTTCTCAATCGATCAAAACTAGTCATCTCCCGAAGTGGATACTCAACCATCATGGACCTTGCAGTCATTGGGACCAAAGCATTACTGATACCAACTCCAGGCCAAATCGAACAGGAATACCTTGCACAACACTTGAAAAAATCAAATACGTGCCATACAAACACCCAGGATACGTTACAGCTTTCAAAAGACATAAAAATAGCACAAAAAACACAAGGATTTAAAACGATAGGAAATGTTGAGAAAACTGTTGAAAACATTCTTAACATAATCATTTAATCGGTAAAAATTCATTGGAAGAAAAGCAGATTTTGCATCCCTTTATAAAAACCAGAATTATTTTAAACACTCCCTGTTATTAACCCCCAATAATAAAATTCCTTATTATATCCGTGGACGAGGCAACATGCATATTAAAAGCAAGTTTGGAAAATATAAATGGGTATTCCCCTTGCTCTTGGTTACAATAATCGCCATTCTTCTCAGATCACTTCCTTCAATATTAAACGCAGCGTGGGGGGTAGATTTCGGGATTTATTACGGATTAACCAATTCATTTGTTGAAACAAAATCATTCATCAATCCATACGATGGATGGGGGGCATCATATCAATACTTCCCCATTCTTTACGTAATTACTGGTATTGCTCATTTCATAACTGGAATAGATACCATTCAACTTCTGCCAAAAATTGCCCCAATTTTTGGTGGACTAACCATCCTAATTTTATATTTTATTGTCTATGAATTGTTTAAAAATAGAAACATTGCATTGATCTCAGCAGGCCTGTTATCCACCGCAACATTTCATGTTTATCAAACAAGTCATGCAGCACCCTTAACAATAGGACATTTTTTCATGATGATTTCGTTGTTCTTCTTCATAAAATTCATTAAAAAATCAACATATCTTATTCCCCTCCTTATCTCTACAACACTTCTTATTTTTTCCCATCATTTCACTACCTATTTTTACATTATATGTATCACAGGCATACTTTTCTCATATGTACATATCCATAGCCCATCCTGGAAAAAATCATGGTTTTCTTTGTCCTATGTCCTCTTTGCATCTACAGTTGCATTTTCCTATTGGATGTTTGTTGCAACACCTGTTTATGAGAGTTTTATGAATGGGAAACTGTTCTTATCCCCCCCATTGGTCATTTTATTTTTCTTTAGTCTAACAATAACCGGATTCTTTTTAAGCATGTACTCAAATCAAATAAAAGACCATATTGTTAAAAACCAAAAAAAAATACCAACAATCTCATTGTCAAAAAAAGTTATCATTGTGTTTTTCGCGTTATTAGCTGTATCAATTATTGCGATCCGAACTGGAATTCCCGGCGTCTATAGCCAACTAACCCCACTTGCTGTTTTCTATTCACTTCCGATGGTCCTTCTTGTCAGTTTTTCATTAGCTGGTTTTTCTTTATTAAAAGAACAAAAAAACGGATTTTTCATACAAGGTTGGAGTGTTGTATTAATGGGATCTTTTCTTTTTTCCATTCTCTCAGCAAACTTGATGCCAGATAGACATCTGGAATATTTGATTGTTCCTTTATGT
Source organism: uncultured Thermoplasmatales archaeon (assembly GCA_964406955.1). Taxonomy (GTDB): domain Archaea; phylum Thermoplasmatota; class E2; order DHVEG-1; family DHVEG-1; genus EX4572-165. Next base: position 7,105 of record CAYOTP010000035.1, read on the forward strand.
GTCCCTGCAGCAATGAGTATGAATCATCTGATTCAGAATCATAAAGTAAAAGATATAAAATCACTATTTTCCCCTCGAAAAATAATTCATAAGGATCATTTATTAAAACCACATTTCCGACCATTTGTAATCCCATCCATTGTGGCCATTCTCATTATTGCCAATACTATGACTGCATATTCATCAATTGATGCTTTGGATTCGCTTGATGAACGTGTTTCAGACCCTTGTCTTTCTGTTATGGGATGGATAGATGGAAATATCAGTTCCGATAGTGTGATTGCTTCAGATCACCGCTTATCAATGCTATGCTGGGCCAACGATTATAACATCACCTACGGAGAAACAAATACAACATGGACCAGTGAAAATATAAGCCAATGCCTCGAAGAATTACAACAATTCAATATCACCCATATCCTTATTGATGATATCATGCTCTTAAGAGTCGTCAACGTTAACGTTGGAAAGTATTACCATATGACTAATTCATCATATGAAAAATTTCAAGAGGAGCCATTCAGACTCATTTATAGAAATGCTACCACAAATAACCAATTTGAAGAAGTTCATTGGATAGAACTCTACGAGATAGATTATTCTAAGATTCCTAATCAAAACGAAGTTGCAAAAACAAACTAGCAAGAGAAGAGGTTTCACCAATGAAAGTTAATTTTATTGTCGAAGATAGTGGTGCATTCAAATATCTTGGGTGTGCAACTGCAGCAAAAAATCTATACAGAAAAGTATCAGAAACAATAGATGTATCCTACAACAGTTCTTCCTTAGATTTTGATCTAGCTCATTTCCACACTTTTGGACCCAAATCGTTATGGTATCTTCATCGTTTCAAAAAAAAGAAAGTAATCACTGCCCACTCAACACCTCAGTTAAATCATGGCAATCTAGCGTTTCCCCGCTTGATCAATTGGTTATATGTTCCAATTTACAACCAATTTGACCATATCATTTCAGTATCAAATAAATGTAAAAAAGAACTCGTTGAGCTTGGTTGTACCCCTCAGATTACAACAATTTATAACGGTATCGATCTAACACTATTTCAACCAAATAAAACGAAAAGAAAAAAATTTAGAGAACAACTAGGACTTAAAGAAGAGGAAATCCTTGTTTTGACTGTTGCTCAACGGACTCCGCGAAAAGGGATCTATGATTTTATTGAAATAGCGAAAAAATTCCCTGATTATCATTTCCTTTGGATAGGGGGCTTTCCTTATTCCTTTTTTTCAAAGGATTACAAAAAGATTCAAAAAGTATTAAAAGACAAACCAAAAAATGTCTCATTTCCAGGTTTCGTTGAAGACATTTTTGAAGTGTATTCTGCTGCAGATATCTTTTTAATGCCTTCATTTGCAGAAGGTCATTCCATTGTTATGCTTGAAGCGCTTTCAATGGGTATTCCCATGATTGCTAGAGATGTGGAAGAATTTAGAGAAGCATTCGATGGGACAATGCAGTATTTCTCAGGACTTGAGGATATTTCTGAAGACATGTTCTCAGAATCGAAAAGGATGATTTTTAAAGAAAAAACAAAGAATATTTCAACATATACCATTGATCGTATTGCCGATCAACACGCAAAATTATATGAAAAAATATGTGATGCATGAAAGTATTTGATCAGTATGACAATAACTGAAACAATCGGTTCATCTTTTAACATACAAAATGATTCTTATAGCATCATTGATGAAAAGGAACACTATTTGCTAAAAACTATTCATATTCCAAAAAGTGAAGTATTCTCTTATGCTTTTCTTGGAGGAATGTGGTATAGTAAAAATCATTTTGGATTTTCTGAAGATGATATTTCTCTCCCTTACCCGTTCACAACGTATTATACATTGAAAATACTTGATAAAAAAATAGATGAGATATTGTCCAAATCTGCAATTTATGTGAAAATGCCTGTATTTGTCATTCAATTCTCTGATACGTGCTATCTAACAAAATTTGATCCATATATCACTATTCATAAGCAAGATATATTCCCATTCATTCAATTGAGGGAATCTGAAAAATCTTATGATATCAGCTTTTATCTAGATACTTCCTATACCATTAAACAAAAAGAACATGCTTGGCTAGGACGGGGAAAAAAATCTAAAATCCATCATCCTTTAAAAAAAGGAGATACCTTTACTTTTTCCACAAAAACAAACGAAGTCGAATCATGGGACCAAGGAATTCTTTCAGAAATGAAAGGGTATCTTAAAACAAAGGAAAACAATGAATTAAAAAAATCTCCTAAGGAAGTTTTTTTCCAAGCAAAACACGCGTTATGGCGATCATATGACCACTTGAGGGGAACTTTTTTACAATTACCTTGGAGAGACACTTTAGGATTTACTTTTGTAAATTCAAGTTATTCGCTTACTTCCTATGAAGCAGTTCGTCTCAACTATTTTTCCCATTGGTATCAGCAGACAAACGATGAGGTTTTTGCAAGATGGATGAAAAAAATTTGTGAAATATTTATCAATCCTGCGATGCACACAACCCCTCATAAACAAGGAACAGGAATCGTTTGGTATAATATGACGACATTGACAAAAAAAGGACTCTCCGGATATTTCTATATGGATACTGGTTATTCTGGATATCCTGGTGGGCAGGCTACTATCGATCTTCATTTGTTAGAATATCTTAGAAGATATCCTCGCCCTGAACTTGAAAAACTAGTGCGACAATCACTACAATATATCATATCCACTCAAAAGGAAGACGGATCATGGCCCATGGCAATAAAACAACAGGGACTATTAAAATTCCGCCCGGAGAAGCTTCATACATTCACGACCCATGGAGGAACTGCAGAGGCAATTCGGGCTTTGCTCAATGGATCAGAGTTTTTTAATGATGATACAATGAACGCTGCTGCAAAAAAAGGATTAATGTTTCTCATGGATGAAAACCCGATTTGTTACAATGGGCTTAGAGATATTGGCATCATGGAACCTGAGGCGTTTTCAGCGGTTTCGATCATAGATGTTTTTCTTGATGCTTATGAGCAAACAAATAAAGAAAATTACTTGCATTATGCAAAAACATATGCTGCATATACTATTCCATGGATCTATCAATGGGGAACACCCCAGTTATCATTCATGTTTAATTTCCATCCGATATCTGCTTCAATAACCCCTAGATTATCTCCATATGAGACCGCTTGGGTTATTTCAACATACCATAGGTTAGCAAAACATACGCAGGAATCGATATGGACTACACTCAACAAGGAATTATATAACCATGTTACCAGCCATATTTCATCAACCGGGGGTCTTTCAGAGGGGGTTTTTCCTAAAGGTTTTACTGGTTTTAAACCATTACCGATGGAGCAAACATTTGCAACTGTAGAACTGATGAAAAGTGCGGAAACGTTGATGGATAAGCCACGATCAATGGTTAAAACAAACAAAGAACATCATAAATCGATTGATGACTCGTTTCAACTGAAAAAGGACAATGACATTCTTTCCTTTTATAAAGAAAACGAGCTTCTTCTTCGTTTTGATGCATCCAAAGCAACGATAACTCATCTAGCGTCTGTTCCGTTAGATGAAATAGGAATTACGTTCTCGTTTTATCGAAAGGAGTTAAAATCTGGTATTAAACGAAAAATGAAACAAATTCTAAGGGGTAATTACGGTAAATTTCTCATTGGAGCAATAGATGCTCGATACGTATTATCCGGAGTTAAAGCTCCTGAGCCTTTAACTGACATTCAACTTGATCTGATCAAGAACCATGTTATTTCTTCAGATATCATTCTTGTTTCAAATAATATTGCTACTGTTACGATTCATACATCTGTTCACAGGATTCAAATTACCCTAGATTTTTCGACCAGTATAGATACATTGATGATAGATTTGTTCATTCAAGTGGCTGTCAAAACCCATGATCTATCAACCAAACAACTCGTGCTATTCCCCGTTATAGGTGCAAAACCAGATAAAATATCTGATGAACGAATTGATTTTAATGGTTTTTGTCTTTCTGGAGATCTGTCAAAACGTATTCAAAAAGAATCATTTATTGCAATCAATCAAACCCTAGAATCAAATTGGACCCATGGGGGGTTATGTGAAAAAAAATTCTTAATAACTTTGCCTCTTGACAAAAAATGAATCATATGATAATTTCAAGCTATTGAAGCATTGTTGATGGAATATCATTTTTCTATATATCACTTATACCAACTAATTATTTTACATAAGAGATGAATTATTACGGAAAAAATGGTATATTGTGTAAATAGTTGTGTAATCCATCTTCGACAAAGAACCATAAGAAACATAAATCATGCCCTTATTCCCTGCTTGTGCCAAAAAAAACAAAAAAGAAAAATGTTCGAATACCAATCATTCTTAGCGTATTATTCAGCCTTATAATAATTGCACTAATCCTTTACTTTACCATTGACGAACAAACCATAAATTATCTAAGAAAAACACCAATAAATTACACCTATTTCTTTGCAGCCGCAGGAATCAATATCATTTTCTGGGGTCTCTGGGGCGCACGGCTAAAAATACTTAGTAATGCCATTGAACCAACGTTTAATATCAGTCTTTGGAATACGACAAAAATTGTTATTGCAAACCTATTTCTTGCAAATATTACTCCTTCAATGGCAGGAGGAGAACCGGTTCGTATATATTTGTTAAACAAAGAAGGACTACATGTTGGCGGTGCAACTGCTGCAGTCCTTGGAGAACGGTTACTTGATGCGTTAATACTTTTAATTTTGGTTCCATTCGCATTTTTGATATTTGGCCAATATATTGATGGGGGGATTTTGAACATATTTTTATATGTTGCCATATTTTTTTTTATTGTGGTGCTCATTCTTTTTGCGCTCGCATTGAAAAAACCAGTTCATACAAAACGGTTTGTATTATGGATAGCAAAGAAACTGAGTCGTTTTTCAAAAAAACCCGAAAAATTTACCAGTATGGTGGATAGAATCTCCACAGAAATTGATCATTTTCATGATAGTATGATGTTTTTTGTGACGAAAGGAAAAAAAACATTTTTAATTGCAGGGATAATCACTGCTCTTTTCTGGATGACCGGTTGGGCCATTCCAATTCTTATCCTCTTGGGGCTGGGCCTCACTCCATTCATCCTTGAATCCTGTGCAGCACAAGTACTGTTAGTAATCATTGCAATGATGCCAACAACCCCTGGAAGTGCCGGCGTATCAGAAGGAGGAACCGCAGCACTTTATGGAGTCTTTATCTCCCCTAGCCTAATCGGGGTGTTTGTATTACTCTACAGATTCATAACGTATCACATGGGGCTAATACTTGGAGCAATCTTTCAATATCGAATCTTTAAATCAATTACATCATTCTCAATGGAAATTATTCAGGAAAAACAAAAATAAAACAACGAACCAACAGTAATAACACGTCGGCAGATTTTAATAATAGATATCATATTCAGCTCATCCTATGAAACAAACAGAACGATGTATATCCTGTGGCAAAGGATTACTTGAGACAGGATCAACAACATTTATCTGCCCAAACTGTGACAAAGTTATCGGTAGGTGCGGAAGTTGCCGTGAACAAAGTGTTTCATACACCTGTCCATCATGTGGGTTCACAGGACCATAAAAAAAGAGATCAGGAGAATTAAAACAATGGGTGATGTAGTCGGATTGATTCAAGTCATGCCAACAGAAATTCTAGATGATGACCAATTGGATCAGCTAATTGAAGAAATAAAAACATTTGTTAAACCACCTGCAAAAGTTGGAAACATTGAGATTAAACCTATTGCATTCGGCATTAGAGGAATAAATCTAAATATTGTGATTCCAGATGCATCAGGTACAGGTGGCATAGACCCAATTGCTGAAGAAATTTCAAAATTGGAAAATGTCGAATCTGCCGAAGTAAAAGGTGTTGGACTTCTATAAATATCGTTAAAACAAAATTGTTGAACGAATTTTTAGTATCTTTCAATTTTAATATTTTTTTATGCTGCTTTTCTTGGTTTTTTCCTTTTCTTAATTTTTAATTGTTGAACAGAGGAAATCCCCATCTCAGTTGGGTAATACACTGGATACTTCGAATGACTGGTATCTCCTTCAATAAGTTCAGCCATATACATTTTTTTGATATGCCATTTCACTGTATGATGATTCAAATCAAGAGCATGGGCAATCTCAAGTAAATGTTTACCAGGATGTTTACTTAAATAATCCAAGATATCAAATGCATTGGAGTTTCTAAGAATCGATTCAGCAACCGCCTCCTTACGAGCAACAATACCCCCATCGACGAGATAATACACTTTTTTACCACCAATCGCTCGACTTCTAACTAGATTGGTTTGTTCTAACTTTCGTAAATGCCATGCAGCATTACTTGGTTTTAGATCAAGTTCTCTAGCGATCTCCCGTAAATGAGATCCTGGATACTCGTCGATATACTCATATAAATTCTTGCGAACGGAGGTGTCAAGCACATTATCTGGTGTTACATACTTAATCCCACCAATGGTGAATAATGCAACAATGATAACAATTGCAAATACGGCCAATGTAAGGAGGTCTGTGCTCACCCCTAAAATTGTTTCCGAAGAATTTGCAGTTGCAATTGAGCAAAAACCAAATATCATACAGCAAAAAATTGATAGTACCAACACATGTCTAAGCATCTTCATAGTCCATTATCCCATCCTTACAGACCCAATGTCTGTGCATAATGTTAATGAATAAAAGTATTATAAACTTTACCGATGGGAAAAAAATGCTTTCATACAATCATTGTCTCGTTCGATACGAACGAAACCAAATCGCTCGAACTGAACTTGATCTCCGGTGTATAATTTCCTAATTGCAGATTCTGCATATCCATTGACTTGACGTAAACTCTTTTCGTTAAAATGATTGTTCTTAAACAAAACATCAGGAATAAAAACAGATAAAGGAACATACTCTTCTGTGACCCACTGTATTTTCAAGGAATCTGCAATAAGATCTTCTCCAGCATACGAGCCTACCACCATATCATCCTGAAGCTGTTCAACAGTGACGTTAAACAAATCCTTCAATCGAAATACATCCGACGGAGCCAATTGCATAACATCATCTTTAGGGATATAAAAAACCCGTTTTGTTTCCATGGTCCTTTCCCCAAGTGTTTGATCTCTTGGGTGAAACGGGATAGACACCGTTCTATCAGGAGCAGAATCAACTTCTAATCGTACCGGATCAGGAACAAAAAAGTATCGTTTTGCAATAGAATCAATAACCTTTCGATTCTCAGATTCCACCAAGCTAAAAGGAACAATTGATTCAACCTTTGAAATACCCTGTTGAAACACAAACGATTTCAATGCTTCTGGAACGATACCTCTTCTTCTCAATCCTTGCAAAGTAGGAAGACGCACATCATCAAAGCCAGAGACTTTTCCTTCAATGACAAGCGGAAGTATTAATCGTTTTGAAACAGGCATTCCTTCGATGGATAAACGAGCAAACTCCATAAGATGGGGTTTTCTTAGTCCCAACTTATCCAACAAATAAAAATACACTTCATCTCTTAATTCATATTCTTTTGTTCGAAATGGATGGGTGACACCACTTAAACTATCCTCAACAGCACCCGCAAAATCATATGTAGGCCAAACATGAAAACGATCTCCTTGTAATGGATGATCATCTATGATAACCCGAAATAAGGTAGGATCCCGCATCGCTGTATTATCACTTTTCATATCAGCATTTAATCTAAGAACACCGGCAAGTGTTTTCTCATGAATTTGTTCCCATAATGCCAGTTGTTCATCCGGGGATTTCAATTGACAAAAGCAAGCTTTTTTTAATCTTCGTCCCTCCTTAATGCGATCCGATGAACAAGTACATACATAGGCATCTTTCTGAGCAATCAATCGCTCTGCAAGTTGATAATGCATTGGCAGGTTATCCGAAGTATGATACACTTTATCCCATGAAATCCCAAGCCATGAGAGATCCATTTTTTGTGCCTCATAGAATTCTTTTTTATCCTTAGTAGGATTGGTATCGTCAAAACGAAGAATGAACTGACCATCATACAGTTGAGCATATTCAAAATCAACGATTGCTGCTTTCGCATGACCGATATGTAGATACCCATTGGGTTCCGGGGGAAAACGAGTCACCACGGCACCCTTTTCAGCATTTGGTAGAGGTGGTAGTGAATAGTCCCGTTGTTGTTTCTTTCTTTCAAGCAATTCGGGAGCAATCTCACCCAACTCTTTACGTTGTTGCTCAAGATTCATACTGTTAACATCAGAAACAACCTCTTTTACAAGAGGGATAATCTCTCTAGGATGTACTTTTTTTTCCCGAAAGTTTGCAATGACTTTACCCATCACTGCTTTCAACTGGCACACGCCATCAAACAAGATAGCATTTTGTAATGCGTATCTTCTGGCTATTCGTTTTATATCCTCAACATCATTACCCATAATACCTACTTCTCTCGTGTTACCGCATAATCCGCTATCGATACCAATATTTGCTTTGCAGAACTTTCCTTTAACACGGTCAATGCTTTTTTTGCTTGAGTACTATACTCCTCAGCTTTCCTCCGAGCGTATTCAATTGATCCAACCTTTTCAAACACTGAAAAAACCTTATGAACATCCTCACTACTTGCAGTTGTTTTCCCAAAGATATTAGTTAACGTCGTTCTATCATCACCTGTTGCATTTGTTAATGAATGAACTGCAATGATGGTCTTCTTCCCATTCCGAATATCATTACCAATGTCTTTTCCCAGTGTTTCCGGATCACTACTCATGTCAAGATAATCATCACGAATTTGAAAAGCAAGACCAAGACACGTTCCATAGGTACCCATGGCCTCTTGAACTTCAGGTGAAGCACCACCAACAAGAACACCACCTTCACATGCAATTCGGAAAAGCGCTGACGTCTTCATTTTTATCATTTCCAAATATTCTGCTTCACGAACAATCAATCGTTTCTCAAAATTCATATCAAGCTGCTGGCCTTCACAGACTTCAATAACAGATTGAATAAGATAGGTATATAATCGCCGGAATTCCTTGATTTTCTCAGGATAGCGCCCGAGTGCTTCAAAAGCCTTAGCAAAAAGAAGATCACCTGCGATAATCGCAGTTGGTTCCCCATACTCAATATGCACCGTGGCTAATCCCCGTCGGAGAGATGATTTATCCATGATATCATCATGGACAAGAGTGAAATTATGAATAATTTCAACTGCTAATGCAAAAGGCATAACTTGGTCATTATCGATAGATACCGCTTCACAGGAAAGCATTGATAAAACTGGACGAAGTCGTTTTCCTCCAGCCATTGGTAGATGACGGGTCGCATCATACAAATTCTTTGGCTTTCTTTTTTTTAGAAACCGATCAAGTTCAGTATTAAACTTTGCTGCCCGATCACTTATTTCTTTTTCTAAATCCATCTAACATCCTCCAACGATTGCAATTCACTAACATTCTTGCAACCAGTCAAAAACATAGCAGTACGTAATTCTTTTATAACCGCATCAATTTCAAACAATGCTTCCTTTTCACTTTTTGTAGCTGGTTTCAACAAAGCAAATGCAATACCTGCAATGTCTGCCCCTAAAGCTAATGCTTTAGCAGCATCTAAACCATGGCGAATACCACCAGAAGCAATAACCGAAAGTTCTTCACCAACTGCATCAAGCACCTCAACTAAAGAGTGAGGTGTTGGAATACCCCAATTCCAAAACGTTTCCCCCCCACGTGCATGTAATCGATCGAAGTGTAGTTTCGCTCGGTAATGTTCAATTGCTGCAAAAGAGGTTCCACCCATGCCACCAATATCTATAGCTGCAACAGGAGTTTGCTTTAATCGAAATGCAACATCATAAGAAATTCCAGCTCCAGATTCTTTTACAATCACAGGAAGATCAATTGCCTCAGCCAACTGATTAATTCCTTCTAAAACACCCATCGCCTGTGCTTCACCTTCAAATTGGATTACCTCCTGTAAAAAATTTAAACAGATAGCAATAGCATGTGCATCGATCATATCAGCCATTTCGGAAACAAAAGAAACTGTTTTTTCATGTCCCCATAACACTAACTGAGATGCACCAATATTTCCAATTCTCAAAGGAATATCATATTGCTTTACGACACTATACGTATCTTTAAGACGAGCCTCGTCTAACCCCGCCCTTTGCGATCCAACACCCATTGCCAATTGATATGTTTCTGCAACCACGGCCAGATTCTCATTAATCTTCTTTGCTTTTTGATATCCTCCAGTCATTGCAGAAATAAGAAATGGTGCATCTAGTTGTTTTCCTAAAAATTCAGTTGAAAGATCAATGGAACTTTTGTTAATCTCAGGCAATGCATTATGGGTTAATGAAATATCATCCCAATAATTATACGATGCGGAAACATTTTTTTCCAATGCAATTCGAACATGTTCATCTTTTCTACTTTCAATTTTATTCATATACACAATCACCCTTTTACAATAGTATGAGGTGTGGATTTATCCATTAGTACCCGATATAGCCGATTAGGGGCCAATCCATTGACAAGCACAGTATCAATATGTAACGACATTATCTTTTTTATTGTTTGTAATTTTCCAGCCATTCCTTGAGTAACATCAGCATGCCCATCCAAAGAGGTTTGAAGTGAATTGATTTCATCACCTTGAATTGTTTCTAAAAGAGTTGCATCAGCATATTTCTTTGGATTCTTAGTATAGACCCCATCCTCATCAATGACAAAGATGACTTTCTCCGGATGAAACTGCTTTGCTAACATCAATATAAGAAGATCACCTGAGCAAATTGAGAAACCTTTCTTTACATCCAACGCGACATCACCATACGTAACAGGAATAAATCCATTATCGACATAGGCTTGAAATAGACCCATTGCACTGGTTTCAACGGTTTGATTCTTAAGAGTCAATATTGCATGTGGCGGAAGAGATACCGCAGGAAGTCTATATTGATGAAGGGAAGAAAGAACATGATTATTCAATGTTTGTACGAGGGCTTGTGTTGCCGCAAAGCCATATCGTTGTTCTTGAGAAAAAAAACCGTTGTTAAGTTTGTATTTCTTTGCCAGAACGTGACCGAAGGAACCTGCACCATGAACAAGAATAAACTCTTTATTGGCCTTTGATAATTGTGATGATAAATCATTCATTATTTGAGAGCGAAACGTAGCAATAGATGACTTCTCAGTGATAACACTGCCACCAAATTTAATTAGATACATACGATAGGTACATAGAAATAATGGTAAAAAAAGATTTCATAATATCTTTGAATGAAAAAAAGCAAAGGTTAATCTCTTTTTACAGACATAAACGGTTTATCTTTATTTTGTTCCTGTATTAACCATAACGCAATTGGCATTTCTTTTACTTCAGAATGCATCACGGAAGTTGAAAGATGTTGACAATCACTTTCGGTTAAATGGATATTGCACGATTCACAGATAAAATGATGATCATCAATCACTAAGCCACGGCGATTTGCCTTCAAATTGAAATCCTGCTCACAAATCTCACATTTTTTTGTTATCAACTCTATTCACCATCCAATAGTATATATTTCTATAACATGTTCATTAATTTAAATGTTTTCGAAGAAAAGGCTTTGGGACAATATTATTTTAGCTAGGCTTCATCCCAATCAGCTTTGATATC
>CAYOTP010000036.1:0-18347 GCA_964406955.1 uncultured Thermoplasmatales archaeon
GAAGAGGTTTTTGAATGAAATTTTGTATTAACTCAATTGCCAATGACTTATCCATAGTATAATACATGAGGAAACTTATTAATAAAGTTTCCCTTTACAAAATACTATTTGTAATTTTATTGGGGTAGTCAAGTTGCTTTGTATCGTGATTTACAAAATCAGCAACATCAATGGATATTTAAAATCAAGGTTTTATTATAAAAAAAACGATTTATATTTCTCGATTTTTCTCTTTTTAATCAGAAGATTTGTAATGACTAGTCAACAAATATTGTCAATAATTACTAAAATTTAGTTTCGTTATTGTGTTATGTTTCGTATTATGAAATAGAAAGAAAAAAGAAAGTGTTTAAATGTTTTGTAAAGTTTTTTGACGAAAAATTTGACGATATTTTTGACAAAATAACAGTTGTAACCGCTTTGTTATCCGCCCAGTAAACTCGTATCTATCACCCATTTTGAAAATGAGTTGAACACTAGTGGATGGTATTATACAGAACCGTTCCCAGAAATCATTGATACATTTTAATTCTTTTGGTCTCCCCTTAGATAACCAATATGTTTTTTTGATTTATTCAGATCATCGAAAACCATATTGCCAAATCAAATCTTTTCCAAGGAATGTTCAATTATCGCTAAAAAGCGGTAAAATATTTAATATAATAAAAAGATAATATATTGATTATCATAGCATATAGGAGAAAATACCAATATGAGATTTTATTTGAAGAAAAAAGTAACTGTTTTAACGATTATCTTTTGTTTTCTTTTTCTTTTGTTGATTCCAATGATGGGTCTGAGTGAAAAACAAACAACCATTTTATCAACAGAACCTGAAAAGATAACCATCGATGTTTCATTTTCAGATGTATCATTTAAGCTATTTGAAGAAACCATTGCAATTCGTGTACCAGAAACAAATTACAATAAGACCACCGTAGAATCCCTAGTTGTACCTGCTTTTATTGAAACCATAATGCTGCCATTTGGATCAGAGATCATTGATGTAGACTACACAAATACCACACCTGTAATCATTCCGATACCCGATCTTCTTGCAAAACAGTTAGATCCTACTGAGGATGGAATTCATTCTCCCGTATCAACATCTTTAGACACGATATTTCATTCATCGGATTCTCTTTATCCTGTTGATTGGTTAAGCTATCATACTGGTGGTGGTATTCATTATTCAGATCATGTCACCTTTTTTACCTTTAGAATATACCCTGCTCGGTACAACATAATAGAACATAACGTCCAGTTCATTGAAGATTTCTCAGTTACCATAACCTATCAACCCCCCGATGAATCATTACTTTCCAATCCAGGTATTTACGATCTACTCATCATTGCACCTGAACAATTTCATGATGAACTTGCTTCACTTTGTGATCATAAAGAGCACCATGGGATAAAAACACGACTTGTCAGCATCAACGAAGTAATAGATCGTATGTTTTGGAACGGAAGGGATGATGCTGAAAAAATCAAATACTTCATTAAGACATCAATTGAGGAATGGGGCATCAGTCATGTTTTATTAGTTGGAGGATTAGAAGGTCAAAAGAACAAATGGAACCTTCCCGTTCGGTACAGTCGTGTAGTTCCCCCAGTTGAACAAGAATATCCTGAACCATCATTTATTTCTGATTTATATTATGCAGATATTTTTGATTCAAAAGGCGAGTTTTCCAGCTGGGATTCTAATAATGATGATGTGTTTTCAGAGTGGAATGAAGAATTTAAGGAGGAAATGGATCTGTATCCAGATGTCTACCTTGGACGCATTCCATGTAGAAACAAGTTTGAGGTAAGAACCATGGTGAGAAAAATAATCTCCTATGAGACGGATACTTCTGATAATTCGTGGTTCAATAATCTTGTTCTTGTTGCAGGGGACTCATATGAAGATGAAATTGGATTTAATGAAGGAGAATTAATCGCGGAACGAGCAATTGAACTATTGCCTGGATGCAATCCGTTGAAAGTCTATACCTCAATTGGCGATATCAATCGAAGAACGGTCAATAATGCCATGAATCAAGGGGCCGGATTTGCTTTTTTCTGTGGCCATGGAAACCCTAGTAGTTGGAACACTCATTTTCCTCCAGAGGGAACAGAATGGGCAACAGGATATACCTTGAAAGATATGATTCCATTGCGTAATGGATATAAGCTTCCTATAACCATTGTGGGCGGTTGCCATAACGGAAGATTTGATGTTGGGTTGTATAGAATGGCTGAAGATCTCAAGGAATATGGATTAAATGGATATTTCTTCAATGAACCACACCGCTTTTATTATATGGAATGGGTTATGAAATGCTGGGCCTGGTTTCTAACGAGTCATCCAAATGGTGGGGCCATTGCAACCATTGCTAACACGGGACTGGGAACTCATGGTGATGGTGACGCAGATCATAATGGGATAGCAGATTATTTGGAGGTACTTGATGGTTGGATGGAACTTCGATTTTTACAATTATATGGGGAAGACGGACAACAGGATCTTGGTGAGAACCATGGGCAGACGATTACTGAATATCTCCATCGTTTTCTTGGTGATGAAGAAAAAATGGATACAAAGATGGTACAACAGTGGCAGTTGTTCGGAGATCCAAGTTTAAAGATAAATGGATATTATCATTAAAAAGGCTTGAAAGGTATTGTAAAAAAAGAAAAAAAAGAAAAAACAAGAGATTGCTTGGTAGTTTTATTTCTTTTTCAAGTATGGAAGACCGGTTCTCTTGTTAACGCCAACAGTGTAATTGTCTGGTTTGTCACAAGGTTGACCACTTTTTGGAGTTCTCTTACTGAAGAAAAAAATCTGTTGGTTTCTTCCACCCTTCAATTTAACATCTCTTGTATATAGTGTCCATCCTTCATATTCATATGCCATTTTTTTTACCTCTTATCGGAAATGGCAATCTTCTGATTTAAATCTTTCCTTATTTTTCCTTAGGAATTACCATATTATCAACGAAATATCGTCATTACAGCGACTTTTGGGAAAAAACAAGGCGTAATCCTGTTATTCATCGGTTTTCAAGTACTTTTCAACGATTTCAATGGCACACAGATTTCCACACATCGTACAAGAATGGGTATCCTCAAGAGGAGTCCGATTTTTTCTGTATCGTTTTGCCTTTTTACTATCAATGGCCAACTCAAACATTTTATCCCAATCCAGATTTCTTCGAGCCTGGCTAAATTCATCATCAATATTTTGATCTATTCCTCTAGCCAGATCTGCAGCATGGGCAGCAATCCTTGCAGCGATGACACCTTCCGTAACATCGGCTACGTCCGGAAGAGCTAAATGTTCGGCAGGTGTCAGATAGCAAAGAAAATCAGCTCCGAAGAACCCTGCAAGTGCCCCTCCGATACCTCCAACAAAATGATCATATCCTGGAGCTATATCGGTGACAAGAGGACCTAGAACAAAATAGGGAGCCTGTTTTGTGACGACTTTCATCACTTCGATGTTTGATCGGATATCCTGCAACGGCATATGACCCGGTCCTTCAACCATGGTTTGTACACCGGCGATTCGCCCTCGTTCCACAAGTTCTCCAATAATTAACATTTCCTGGAATTTTGCTCTATCATTTGAATCATGAAGTGCCCCGGATCTCATTCCATCTCCAAGGCTTAACGTTACATCATATTTTTTGGCGATGTCAAGGAGGCTATCAAAATCTTGATAAAATGGATTTTCCTGTTCGTGTTGAAGGATCCAGGCCATATGAAACGCACCACCTCTAGATACCATGGGAATCAAACGTTTCTGTCTTTTCAATCGTTTAACACTTTCCTTAGTGACCCCCACATGAACAACTGCGAAATCCACTCCTTGTTTTGCCTGATGTTCAAAGGTTTTAAACATTTCATCAGCGGTCATATCGACAATGGCACCATGGTTTTTTGCTGCTTCAATGGCAGTCTGATAGATAGGAACCGTGCCAAATGGAACAGAACTCACCTCAAGTAATTGTTTCCTGATATGATTCAGATCTCCTCCAGTGGATAGATCCATGATTGCATGAGCTTTTGCTTCTAAAGCGGCTTTTGCTTTTTGGATTTCTTCTTTTGGTTTACAGTATTCTTTAGAGGTACCAATATTTGCATTTACTTTCACTCTTAGTCCTTTTCCAAGACCCACTGGCTTTGGATGATGATTTGGATTCCAGGGGATAACAATCTTTCCTGTTGCCACTCGTTTTTGCAATTGGTTAAGACTGATTGGTTCCTCTGCTACGATTTTTTTCATTTGCTCTGTGACAGTTCCCTTTTTCGCTGAAGATATTTGAGTCATACAACTTCAATATTTGTGGAATCCTCACCCTGTATTTTAATGCTTGGAATTCACGTCTGTTACTTCTATTAAGACAATATACCTACGTCATCAAATGATTTGATGCGATTCACTTTTTTTTTCACAGATATATTTATATGGTAGATGCATATTGCGGCTGAAACTTAAGTGGTTGAAAGATCGTTATGATAAATGCATATATTTTAATCTCCATGCGTCCTGGAGATTCTGAGAAAGCGATTGCTGCAATGAGAAAGATTAACTATATAGCTAAAATTTCTGTTGTTGCCGGCGATTATGATATTGTGGTCCGTGTGCAAGTTGATTCTTTGGAAGATTTGTTAAAAGTAACAGATAAGATCCAGATGATTCATGGTGTGAAAAAAACAACAACGCAAGTCATTGAAAAAGAATTGTCATTATGAAAATTAGAAAGAGGTATCTGTTTTACGTTCTAGCGTTCAGCTCAGCTATTATTTCTGCGATAAATGCAGGGATTGATGCATCGGTCAGCACTCTTTTCGTTCCCAACGGTTGGGCACTTGGTTTTGCTACCTTTGCAATAGGCATCCCGGTAACCTTAATCCTAGGGTTGCTTCTTTCAATTCCAGTTAAGGGGCGAAGTGTAGGGTCGCGGGTTACAGATCCATCGTTTGTTCGTCTTCGCTTATTACGTCGGGAGGAATTGGTTCCACAACTGCTTGCATCATTGGGAAATGCGGTGTATACGATTGGTTATTTTGCATTGTTTGTTATCATTGAAGATCCTTCAGTTGTTCTACCGTTTACACAAGTGGTTATTCTTTATCTTGTTGGGATCGAAGCGGCAAGTGAGAAAGATATGCCTACTCTTTCTGAGTTTCAATCTATCTTAATAGTCACTTTTGGCGCTATCCTTGGTTCGTTGAGTCTTTCAGGAAGTCTAAACCTTGAATCATTGCTGATTGTATTTTTTGTGATCAATCCGGCTTGGGTGCTCCTTACGATATATCAGCGAAAACTAAAATGGACTAAGATCGATGGCCATTATAACGATTCGATAAATATTCGGTTTTGGAATGTGATATTCTCATGTGGAATGACTACTATACTCATCATAGTATATGATTGGACCATGGGTACAAAACATTTGGCAGCAGGAATTGCTGCTTCCATTAATCATTTTTGGTGGATTGCTCTTATCTCTGTAGGGGCATTCTTTGCACTTACCTTTTACATCCGAGCACTTGGAATTGGGAAAGCAAGTGTTGCCCAAGCCGTTCGCTCATCAACGATTATATTTTCCATTCCCGTTTCATTATTCATTTCATCTCTTGGAATCATTGAACCGTTCTCATTTGAACCTGCACTTCTGATCATTAAGCTTATTGGTATCAGTATAATGTTGCTTGGTATTGTTTCCTTTGCATTGAATTTGGTGAAAGCATATATTTTCATCAAGGTCCATCCAGGATTCCCGTTGGAGGAAACAATGCAGAAATTATGGAATATTCGAGGAGTTACTCGAGTGACCGCTACAGCAGGTAAATACGATTTCATCGTGAAAATTAGAATTAGAACCTTAGTGAAAGGATATGAGAAAATCATCAGAAATATCGAACGAATAGAGGCTGTTGATAAGTTTAAATGGGAATCTGTTTTGAAAGAATGGGAAGATATTTAGAACAACGTCAACTGAACCAATGGATTGGATCTAGGGCATTGCCCATCTATTATCCTTTTTAAAAAAAGGTTGCCTTGAATATAAGATTCGGAATTAAAATCATTTTGTCATTCAGATGAATGAAGATGGTTAATCGGCTCAAAAGTTAAATAAGCTTAATTTATATCCTTGCAACATGTGTGGAATTGTTGGAGTTATCGGCGATAAACCGGTCTCACGTTTTATTTACCATAGCCTTTTCGCGATTCAACATCGGGGTCAATCATCAGCTGGAAAACTCACCTATGATGGAAATATTCATATTTACAAGGATTACGGGTTGGTTCGTGATATTTTCGATGATGATAGAAAAATCGATACACCGGGTTTTGTAGGTTTAGGACATACAAGATATTCAACTGCAGGGATGGATGATGTGGAATCTTTGAAGAAAAATGCTCAGCCTGAATATGTGGTCAATCCGGTTCTTGCTGCGGTTCATAATGGTAATGTGATTAATTGTTCTGAAATCAAAAGAGAAACCAAACGCGCTCCTAGAACTGAATGTGATATTCAATATTTATTGTTACCAATGGCAGATCAACTGTATAAAAAGGAATTGTCAACCAAGGTGATTCTTGATGCATGTAAACATGTGATGAATCAGGTGAAAGGAAGTTATTCTAGTTTGTTTTTAGCTGATTCTGGCGATAATCCCTATTTATTTGCCATCACTGATCCTCATAAAATTAGACCTTTGGTGCTGGGGAAAAAAGATGGTTTGTATTGCCTTACCTCTGAAACACGAGTGTTTAAAAAAGCTAATTTTGAATATGTGAGAGATATCCCGGGTGGATCAGCAATCATTATTGATATTGAAGGAAATATTGTTGAAAAACAACTTGTGAAGAAAAAAGAAACTCCTTGCATGTTTGAATTTGTTTATTTTGCAAAGCCAGATTCTCGCATTCGTGGGAGATCGGTTCATGATGTCCGAGTGAATCTAGGTCGATTGTTGGCTAAAAATAATCCGGTAGATGCAGATATTGTTGTTCCGGTACCTGAATCTGGTCGAAGGTATGCGTTGGGATATTCTCGAGAGTCAGGAATTCCAATAGATGAAGGGATCATGAAAGATAAAGCGGAACGGTCGTTTATTCAGCAAAAACAAGAAAGCAGAGATAAGGTCGTTGCTGAAGGGTTATCCTTTTTACGTGCAGTTCTTGAGGGTAAGAAAGTGATTCTTGTGGATGATTCCATTGTTCGG
Organism: uncultured Thermoplasmatales archaeon; assembly: GCA_964406955.1. Taxonomy (GTDB): domain Archaea; phylum Thermoplasmatota; class E2; order DHVEG-1; family DHVEG-1; genus EX4572-165. The sequence goes on from CAYOTP010000036.1 coordinate 7,228, forward strand.
GGGACGAATGTTCGTAAGCTAGTTCAGGGGGCCCGACGTGCAGGTGCAAAAGAAGTTCATATCCGAATTGGATGCCCCTCATTGATTGCACCTTGTTATTTGGGGATTGATATGCGAAGTCGGAAGGAATTTTTGGCTCGTAAGGATAATGGAGATATCAAAACATGGGATGAGATTGGAAAAGAGATTGATGCAGATAGTCTTGCATATATTGAACCTGACGATCTTGAGAAAGTTATTGGATTTCCCGTGTGTAAAGGATGTGTCTTGTTCCCTGAAGGATATCCTCTTGATTTACGGCCTGATGTACAGCGGTTGTCTGAAATGGATGAACTGGGTAAACGTGCCTATGAATAGAGAAATCTTGAGTGTTTTCTAACAATGATCGAAATTGAAAATGGAAGTATAGATGCTCAAATCATAAAGATATTACAGAAAACATACCCTGTTACCATTGATGATATTGAAAACAAGTTGCATCTTTCACATCCTCGTGTTCTTCGTGTGTTAAATCAGTTACATGTGAAAGGTATTGTTCTGCTGGAACCGTTGCCTGATAAGATCTATGTTAGATTGTTACGAAGTGATTTTAAATTCGTTGGGAAAAAACGTCAACGTAAGTTTGTCAAGCATCACCGCTCACATCAACCATTCAAAGTAAAATCAGATGATGATGACGAGATCATGTACCGCTAATCCGTCCTATATATTGTAAAATAGATGAAAAAGTATAGAATTTAGACTACATTCACCCATATTATTGAAATCTCATCAGGGACCGTCTTTTTATATTTTCTTTTCGTTTCAGCCATCCGAATCATCAATACGATTTCTTTCATTCATACTATTTAAATAGTTACCGGAATTTTTACAAAAAAACCCATAATGAGTAGTATGGTCTAATCACTACATTAGCTATGGTTTGAACGAACCGGCTTAAAAAGTTTGATTAGATGATTTGAACGATATAATCATCAACAATGAGAAATTCAACCAGTTCTTTTGACGATTTACATTCTTTTAGCAAATCATAATCAAGGAGATGTTCAAAGGTTTTTACTACTCGATTCCCACTTGGAGACCATGCTGCAAGGGTGACATGTTCAAGATCATATGATTGAAGACTCCCTAAAATTGTGTAGGATATGGCATGGGAGCTAAATGAACAATTTGTACATTCAACTACTGTTTTATATGGCGTATATGGGTTATCATAATCATCCATTGGTTCCAATTGAACAATGATGAGATGGCCGCTACATTCGGGACAAACAAACTCACGATTACTTTTATTATCCCACAATCTAGAAAGGATTTTATTTTTAGTTTTGTTGTATCCCATGATCACCACGTTTATGCCATAATGATATAATAACGTAAGTTTTCTTAACATATATAGTTTTTTGAAAAATCCTTAATCTTTGAATCGATTAATTTGATTTTTTTTGTTTTTGCCGTCACATTAATATGATGTCTTATTATTTAGTAGATGAACGAAGGTGATTGATTGATGAATACCGTTACATTTCTATCCGATTTTGGTTCTTCTTCAGCTTATGTCGCACAAATGAAAGGAGTGTTGTATTCCTTATTTTCCGAAGTTAACATAATTGATATCTCCCACGACATCCCCCCTCAAGATGTGACTGCCGGTGCGTTTGTGTTAAAGACTACGATTCCCTATATGCCCACTGGATCTGTTCACATTGGTGTGGTTGACCCTGGTGTTGGTACTGATCGGAGGGGTATTGTGATTGTGACAAACAATCATGTGTTCATTGGACCAGATAATGGTCTGTTTTTACCTGCCGCACAGTTATTTGGATTGTTTAGAGTCTATGAAATTACAAATGAAACGTTGTTTCAACACCCTGTTTCATCAACATTTCACGGAAGAGATATTTTTACTTCAGTTGCAGGTCATATCTTGAAAGGCATCCCATTTGAGTCAATTGGGCCTGAAATTCATGATTATGTTACTTTATCATTTCCAAAGCCTTATTTTGAGACCAATAAATTTGCTTGTGAAGTGTTGTTTGTTGATGATTTTGGTAATTTGATTACTTCCATTGATGGAAATACTTTTTTTAGGCAGATATCTATGGATCAGAAACTTTTCATTCGAGTTGGTGAACAACGAATTCCTACTGTTTTTGCAAAATCATATGGCTTTGTTTCAAAAAATGAACTACTTATTACTATTGGAAGTCATGGTTATGTCGAAATCTCTGTGAATCAAGGGAGAGCTGATGAACGATTGAATTTAAGAAAAAAAGATAAACTTGAGATAGAGTATTATCCTTACGATATCATCTAAACTTGTTGATTGGGATCTATGATGAATTTGAATATCGAGTCAAGTAATCCGTGGCCATAGTTTATACAACCAAAGGCTGTGAAATAATCCTTTTTTTCAAAGTAATATTTTGCATCGTTGTAGTAGTCTACAGCCATTTTGATTTGCGGTTGTTGGAGTGCAGAAACGTTTTTTTGCTGTAGTTTTTTGAGATTGTCTTTAAACATCTCTATGTCTTTTTGAATTCGTGTTGCTTCATCCATACGATATCACGTTTCAGCTATTGATAAGAATCTTACATTTATAAATATCGATTGAATTTAGTTTTTTTTAGAACAATGAAAAAATCCAATGGACGCTTGTTTTTTACTTAAATGAACTGGGAAATGATGAAGGTGAAATAGGAGTTTTTATGAGTTCGCTAATCGCCTATTATTGCAAGAATCCCTTCAGCTAAAAGCTTAAATATATTTGATGGCATAATATACTGATAGGGGTATAATATGAGAAAGGAAATAGTAGGTCTTGGGGCAATTGTTACAATTTTGTCGCTTATCTTAGTTGTCACTGCAGTCCCAACTGTGAATAGCTCTCCAATTATGGAGGCTATTAATGAGATGGAGAAAAGTGAAGAAAAATTTAATGAACAACTCATTGAAAAATCATTTTTAGGTCTGGAAACCACGGGAATTATCGATCTTTTGAAAAAATTACTTTTGTTTATTATCCAAGCGATATTGAATTTGATTGATATTGTTAGGCAACTAATAGGACTTGTTGCCCTTGTTGAATATGTTATTGAGTTAATATTGGTTCTTGTTGATGCGGTTGTGTCGTTAATTAATACCATTTTTGATTTATTCAATCCCAATAACACTGCAATCCAGATAGTTAAATAAGATTTGAATAATTCTTTTCTTCTCTAATCAAAATGAAATTACCACTAAAAATATAACTGTTGGCGGATAATTTTTTTTTTTGAGTGTATTAAATAAATCTCTTAAGTCAAACATAAGGGATTTTTTCCTTAAAAAACATTAGTTTTCCATATGTATCATCATGTTCATGGTTTTTTTTAAATCATCGCCTCTATTCCGATAGAATGTTTTGTCGTTTTATCGGCGACTAAATAGAAAGATATATAAATGTACAAAACAACGATATTATATAAAATATAAAATAAATATTTTTTGTGATATCATGGGGAAAGAACGGATGCACTCCACAAAAGGACTTGAATCAGTGGTTCAAGACATCTTGAGATCTCAAGCGCAATCTCGGATTTATTTATTTTTATTACGAAAAGATGGTGCAAAAACAGATGATATCATAAAGGGTACTTTACTTCATCCTAGTACGGTGAGGGAAACATTGGCAAAGATGCATACGAAAAAAATCGTATTTAGAAAAAAACAAAAGAATGATAACATTGGAAAGAATCCATACGTCTACATTCCACTACCTCCTGTGAAATTATTAAAACGTTATGCATTAGACCTTGAAAAGAAATTAAACAACCTAGCTTCCATTCCTATAAAAAATGCAAAAAAGGAAACCAAGAGCATAGTAAAGATTGCTATTATAGAACGAGAAGAAAGTCCATGAATACAAGACCTTTAGCAAAAATACTTGTCCAGCGACCACGAACGGTCATCTTAGTGTATACCCTTATCACAATTATTGTAGGGTATCAGGCAACAAATATTTACATGGAATCAGACTTGACCACGTTTTTACCCGATGATGATCCCACGGTTCAGCTTTTTAGTAAACTGGATGAAGAATTTCAGATTGGTACCACGATTATTATTTACGTTGAGGCCGATGATATCAGACAGCCTGAAGTTTTAAAGGAGATGGATAGAGTAACGGCCAGTCCCTTGGTAAATAAATATGAACATGACAAGGGAAAACATGATGGTATCTTTTCAGTAAGGAGTCTTGCCCAATATATTAAAGTAGAGAATGCCAAACCCCCTATCCCGGGTAATCTCGGTGGTGAAGGTATCTATCGAATTCCAGATGATCCCACGGTGATTTCTCAATACATGTCTAGGCTAACCATTCAACAGATCAAGGGAACATTATTTACAAATACGTATGATACCGCGGTAATTCTACTCCAATTGGCGGAGGATGCTGATTATGAAAGCATTCAATCTAATATTGAAAAAGCAATCGATCAACGAGGCACATTTTTTTCAACAATGACTGTCACCGGCACCATCGCCATGCAAAACGCGATTCAAAAGACAACTATGGAGTATTTTCAGATCATATTTGTAATTGCTATTGCTTTTGTTTCACTGGTACTCTTTGTTTTCCATCGTACAGTTAAAGGAATTATCATTGCATTATTTCCCACGGCCTATTCAATAGCATTAACATTTGGGGTCCTTGGAATGATTCAGCCTCAACTTACCATTCTTTCCGTATCCATTGTCGCATTATTACTTGGATTAGGTGTGGATTACTCTGTACATTTGATGAATCGTTTCGCTGAGGAAAAACAGGGGGATAACGTTGAAAAAACAGCATATATTCTTTCATCGACAGGGAAAGCGATTTTACTTTCGACGATCACTACCATGATTGGTTTCGGCTCATTAATGATCTCGAGTATGACACCTATTGTGCTTTTTGGTTTTGGATGTGCCATTGGTATTTTCTTTGCTTTTATTTCCACGATTTTACTGACACCTTCACTTTCAATTTTATTACATTTTAAAAAGGATGGCCAACTACCAAATTGGGAAAAATTATCCCATTTTATTTTATCAAATAAATTTCGTGTCATTGCCATTGCTGTGTTTTTCGCTTTCATGTCTTTGATTGTACTTCCGCAAACGGAAACTGATACAAATTATTTCGATTTAGCTCCACAGGACATCCCTGAATTGGTAAAGCTTATTGAATATTCAGAGAATTTTGGTGGTGCTAACTATAATGCATTGATGATAGAAACAGAACCTTTTGGATTAACGTATCCTGAAGTGATAGATGCAATCTATGAAATGCAGGAAAAAATGCGGGAAGAAGGCATTGAATTATATTCGCTTGTTGATGGGATAAAAGAAGCTAGTGATATACTTGAACGAAATGATATCATCAGTAGTTTAAGTGAATATGCAGGAATTGATGAAATTATTTTTGATCGTATCGCTCAAGAAGGTTTAGTTGACGAAGATTTTTCAAAAACTTTGATTGTCGTTTACATTCCCACTGGGTTAAGTATGAGTGAAATTGAAAAAAAGGTTATTACGGTCAATCGTATCGCTGCTGAAAGTGAGATACCTCGAAATGGAAAAGTTTCAGCACTTACGGGTCAAGATGCTATTAATGTCGCTATTAATAGAAAATTAACTGATGAACAAACTCGTTCAATGATCATTGCTATCTTATTGGTATTGGCTGCATTGATCCTTATTTTCAGTTCGTCTCTTTATGGGTTTTTAACAATGATCCCTGTTTTTTTTGTGCTCATGTGGGAGCCAGGTTTTCTAATCATGTTCAATATTCCATTGAATGTTATTACTATATCCATTGGATCGATTATGATAGGAATTGGTATCGATTACGGAATCCATATCATGCATCGAGTCCATGAAGAAATGGAAAAAGGATTAATTAAAACAGAAGCAATTAAACGAGCTATTGAACGAACTGGTTTGTCGTTAGTGGAAGCTTCATTAACTACGATTGCAGGGATTTCTTCGATATTTTTTATTGGAATACCTGCATTGCAGGAGTTTGCGTTAGTCATCGTTTTAATGACTGGTTTTTCTTGTATCGGTGCAGCGTTTTTGTTACCAGCTTTTTTTGATTTGAAAGGTGCTAAGCATGACTGATATCTTTTAAAATAACGGATGGATGATTTCATTAGGAAGTGAAACTGGGAAAATACTTGATAGTAGTAAGATAAAGATGAAAAGAAGGATTGCAGGTATTATTTGCATGAGCAAATCATCATCTAACAATGGGGTAGATATGTATTCAGCAAAAATTAGACTACTGGACCCAATGATAGAGATGGTAATAACAAGAATTGGAGATACAGAATGCCAAATCACTCCGAAAATGATGAGGCTGAGAAAGAATCCAATGATGTAACCGATAAACGGATTCTTTTTCCGTTTCATTTCACCAATGACCGGATCACAGAATGCTGTTGAAAGAATACAGGGAATGGAGATGTATTGTGGAACAGTGACGATAAGTATAATGGATCCAAGAGCAAAATAAACATAGCTAGGTGGTCTCTTTAGTTCATGTTCTCGAAGTAATGGATCTAATTTTGTTGGACGTGCTGATTTTTTTCTAAAAAGTTCAATACCACTTATTAAAAGAATAATGCCAACTAATAGCCATTGTTTACTGATAGAATATGGTAACATCTCAGGGATGAGATAATACCCGATAAAAGCAATCCCTGCGATATGTAGTGCTCTCCGTTGAAAAAGCTTATTGTGAAGGATGCTTTTTTGAGCAGCATTTGACGGTTTTTCAACTCGATTCATGTAACAAGTTCTTTTTCTAACGTCATGATACCTTGGGTACTCCCAACGATTACTTTATCTGCAAGGCCTATAAATAAACCAGATTCAACAACACCTGGAATCAGGTTAAAATCTTGTTCCAATTGATCTGGATCCGCTATTCGATCAAATTCACAATCAATAATATAGTTGCCATTATCGGTAATGAATGGATCATCAAATATTGTCCGAAGGGTGCAGATACAGCCAAATGTTTCAAGTGTTTTTTTTGTTGCCTCCCAACCGAATTTTATAACTTCCACGGGAAGGGGGAAATCAATTCCCAGTGATTTGACGACTTTGGAATCATCAACGATGATGATGAGTTTTTTTGAATGAAATGCAATGATTTTCTCTCTAGTTAATGCCCCTCCACCACCTTTGATGAGGTTGAGATTGGAATCTACTTCATCGGCACCATCAAGAGTCACATCTATTTCCGGATGATCGGCAAGGGTAGTTAGTGGAATATTGTATTTTATTGCTATTTTTTTTGTTTCATTTGAAGTGGGAATCCCTTTAATTTTTAGCCCTTCAGATACTCTAGTACCAATTTTTTTGAGTGCATATTTAACCGTGGATCCAGTTCCCAGACCTACTATCATATTGTTTTCTATCAGATTAACAGCTTTTTCTGCAGCGATTCTTTTCATTTCTTCTTGGTCCAATGGGTCACCACTTATTCTGTATCACGCGATAGTACAAAAATTTATACTATACATCATGATACCATCAAGTTGAGTAACATGTTATATGAATGTGAAGAACATGGATATTATCGAGGAGAGACCTGTCCGGTCTGTGAAAAAAAGGGAAAATTTTTGATGAATGATAGAGAATTAAATTCATTAAGCAGGATTATTGCTGGAGCGTTACGTCATTTCCCTGACAAACTTCAGCTGCCCATGGACGGACATGGTTGGGTTGAAATAATTCAACTGATCCAAGCAATCGGAACAGGTCGATCGGGATTTAACTGGTTGCGTTTACATCACATCCAAGCTTTGGTTGCTACTGATCCTCGCAGCAGATATCAAATTGATGGAGGAATGATTCGGGCAAAATATGGACATTCAATCGATGTAAATTTAGATGATTTACCCCTTGCCGATGCAGATGAGTTTTTTTACCCAGTTACTGAAGAAGAAGCCGATATTGTGCTTGAAAGTGGAATTCGACCAATCGATCGGAAGAAAGTACATCTTAGTACCACGGTCGCTAAGGCGGTGGAAGCAGGAAGTGTTCGGAGTGAACATCCATTAATTCTTCGAGTCGATGGTTTGAAGGCAAGAGAGAAGGGTGTTGAGATCTATCAAGCAAGTGATGATGTTTGTGTAACTGATACCATTGATGCAGAATTTCTTTCCCAGGTTGAGGAAGAGGTTGTTGAAAATTTATTAAAGGAAAAGAATTAAACCAGTTATCCTCATTCTCGATTGCATTTTTCAATTATTGGGCTTGTAGCTCAGCTAGGCAGAGCAATCGGCTCTTAACCGATTGGCCTGGGGTTCGAATCCCCACAAGCCCGCTTGTCTTTCTTGAAGGATTTTTGCACAGCATTTTCACCTTTTTATATACTGCTGTGGCAGATGGATGAAGATTTTCTAACTAAATTTTTTCTTTTTTTCTTTTTGGAGGTGATAGGTTGAAACAAGTATCAGTTTATGATAAAATGACAGGATCTGAAAGAGAAGTTGCTGAATTATTGAAAGAAATGGGTATTATATGGTCATATGAACATCCGATTTTTGTGTGGGATGATAATAAGAGACCTAGAGTTTGGGCTCCAGATTTTTATCTGATTCCTTTTGGGATCTATATCGAGGTTTGTGGATCTGATACTTTTGATTATGAATATAGAAAAAAAATATTGGATAGCAATGGATATAAAGTGATATTTTTACATTTGTTCAAGGAGAAAAATAAATGGAGAAATTACTTATTTTTTTGTTTAGAACAAATTACAAAAAATAGATATAATAAATTCAATGAAATCTTTTTATGATTTTAATTAAGTTCTATCATTAAAGCCTCTTTCATTCAAATATCTAAATAATTCTTTTTTCTCTAAATCTAGTTTGTAGATTTTTTTAATACATGCTCTAAGAAGATTTCTTAGCTTGATGATGTCTTCTTTTTTTATTGCTCTTTTTGCAACAGTTTTATAACTACCATGAACAATTTTTGATCTAATATTGTAAAATTCTTTAATTTCATCATATAGTGTATTTGACTCCTTTTTTGTATTTCCCATCAATAAAGCAGTATGTCTTGCAATAGTATGAGTTATTTGTTGATGACCTTTGTTAAATAAAGATTCAAATCCAATCATTAACAATAAAAATTTTAGCTCTTTCAAATTAGTAGTTTTTGATGATACCAAATTATCTAAAGCTAGTTGTAAATAATACTTTTTAAATGGAATTTCATATGTTTTAATTAGCTTATTCAACTCTATAATTTCTTTATCGGATAAAGTATATTTGTCACTACTATGAGAAATTGTATATTTTGTAATAATTGATTGCGCATCTACCATTTTATTATCAATGATTTTTGCATAACTTATAATAATAGGAAAAGTGACATATCCTTCTTTAAATAATCTAAGCTTATTTTCCAAATTAATAAAATAATCCCGACTTTTTAAATCCTTTTTCTTCAGTATTACATAGTAAATATATCCATCTTTTGGATTGACAATACCATTTATCGGGTACAAGACTTTTTTTAAACTTTTTTTTGTTGTTTCCTTTACATTTTCAATTAGTTTTTCATAATCCTGAGGTTTGATACGTTCAATTTTAACACCTTTTTCTAGTTTTATTTTTGTCATATCTGAAGTAATATTAGCAAAAAAAGCAATTATATATTCATCATCAGTTTTATTAGAAATTGTTCAACCTCCAGTTTTCAGATTTCATTTTAACTACTGCTTATAGATAATCCAACATATAAAATAAATCCACCTGCCCCCACAATTACAATTATCCAACTTATTGAACCTAATGCTCCAAAATCTAAACCTGTAAAATGTTGTAATATTACAAGTATTACTGCAACTATAAATATAACTCCAAAGAATGGAATTCCTACGTCTAGATCACCAGCCATGATTAGATCACCTAATTTTATTTTTATTTTCCGTATGCAAAAACCTGTCTATAAATTTTTTGGTTACTATGTATGTAAGGCTTTTATAACAAAATGTTTAAATTTTATGATAATGTTTATAAACAATAATAATATACACCTTATGGAGAATATTATGACTAAAACTCCAATTCAAAAAATTGAAGGGGCTCTTATACAAAATAGAAACGGTATGACGATTCAGCAGATAGTTGATAAAACTGGTTTAGCAAGAGGAACGGTTAAATCTTATCTTGATGAATTGGTTAGAATGACGAGAATTCATGAAGAAGAATATGGCCAAAATACTAAGGTATATTTTTTAAATGGTGTTGGTGAGTTTCAGGGAAAAATACCAATGAACGAAAAAGGGTATGATAAAGGAATTCTTTTTGTTGATGTGATGACTGATCCTTGGAAAAATCCATTTATAAGAGTTAAATTCAGAAGAAAAAAACAGGATATAGGTGCTATTTACATTAACAATGAAGAAGCCGTTGAGAAACTTATTGGTGCTTTAACAGATGCAAAACCAAAATTAAATGAATATAGAAAACTTTTAAAGAAATTAGATCAACAAGGGGGGGATAAAAATGTATGATATATTTATTGATCCTTTTAATAAGAAAAGTAAGAAGCAAAGAAAAGCAGATCAGATACGAAGAAATGCATATCAGGGAAGAAGCGCTGAAGATATGGCAATGATGCGGGCCAGACTTCAAGGTAAAGAAGTAGAGAGGACTGGACGGGGGCATGATTTTGTTGCAAGAGAAAGAGACATGTTTACCGGAAGAGTTAGAAAAACTGAGTATCACGAGGTAAAATCAGGGGGAGCTAGACTATCTCCGTTGCAACAAAAAATGAAAAAGAAGAAGGGAAGTCATTATGTTGTTGATAGATATGATGATTTCTTATTTTGATTATGATTATTTCTTTTTCTTATTGCATGTGATATCCAATCTACAGGATGTTGTCTATAGTATTGTTCTGCGTATTTGATATAATCATATGTTGTGCTTGGTTTTTCATGTCCAAGCCAAGTCTTTACATGATATGTGTCATAATATATGGATTTTATCTTAGTGCTGATTAGTCTTGCTACTGCACACCAATGACGCATATCTGATGGTTTGTAATGTGGCCATATTTTTTTACCA
>CAYOTP010000037.1:0-17926 GCA_964406955.1 uncultured Thermoplasmatales archaeon
TCTTGAGTCTGTCGCCGTTGACCTGGCTTGGCTACCCCTGCAATTCATTCAATTTTTTTCTAGTTTTTTCGAACCCGTATGGTAATATCATTTTTCCCTTAAATAATCTAGTGAATTTTTCAGCGGTGATTTTCGTATTTTTGTTACTCTAAAACAAGTAAATTATCATTAAAGATTTTTTGATTAATTGTTTTTTTATTCACAATTTCTTTGAAAAAAGAGTGAAATATTAGCAACGTTTATATACGAACTCTTACAAATGTATATTGTATTGTCCGTGGAATTTTGGGCAAGAAGAGGTGTGTTCATGCGAAAAATGTTTGTTTTATTGATAGTGTGTTCTATGCTGTGTCTTAGCATGTCAGGAATTGTTGCTTTGAATCTAAAGGATGAAGCAACCTCACTAACCATCAAAAATAATAGTCAAAACAACTTTACAGAAAATAATCTTGTTGAGTCATTTTCAAAATATCTACCTCAACAACAAGAGAAAAAAGATATTCAATTACCGTGGATCACATCAAATACGGGTCTGTTGGAATGGTGGGTAAGAATCGAATATAATGGTGAAACTTTTCAACAACAGGTTCCTATCAGCGTACTTGATTTTCGTGAGAAATTTTTAAAACATCCTGAATATGGAGAAATTCTTTTTTTTGATGTTGACAGCGATGGAAATAATGATTTGGAGGTGCTTGTTGGTTTTTACTGGTCAATTATTCGTGATGATCAGGGTAACGACATCAAATCTTTAGAAAAAAGAACGCGAGTCAGGCAACTTGAAACAGGCGGGTATCTTGATGATCCTGATGGAGACTTACAAGTATGGTCTGAACTGCATGTTAACTATGGATTGTTTAAGAGAAGTGTTTCCAAAGAATCTACAGAAGCTTTAACATGTGAAACCGAACCGTTTTTTGATATAAGACTATCCGTTTTATCAAAAGTATTAGATAGACTCAAACTTCTTTCTGGGTCGCTATGTGAGGTATTTGAAAAATTATTCAATCAGCATTACCATTCACGTACTGATGAGTCGATCATTGCTGCCACCCAACAAGATAACGACTATATTTCAATAGGGGCAGGATATCGATCTAAAGCAGGGGAACATATTCCTCTTTACACTGAGAAACGCTTTTCTTTTGCTCGTGAAAACTTTTTCAGTCCAACTGTTTTCCAACATCAAATGGATCCTGGGTCGGCCAAGGGAAAAAGCACGTTTGAATTACTTTATGGATTTCAAGCATACAAGTCTGGATCATTTACTCCATCTTATGATATTGAATTTTCAGTTGAATTCAATCCGGCAGTTTATTTGAAAACAAAATTCATCCCCGTTGGAGGGCATGTGTATTACTATTTTGAAGATGATAGTCAACGTAATCAGCCAACAGCAATAACCTTTGCTGCCGATCTCAATAAAAAAGCAAGATCTGATGAGGAAGGAATTGAACTTTCTTTGATCTTTGACAAAATCGATAACAGTCTAGGTCGAACGGGTCGTTTTATGAGTTTTGATATTGAAAACGTTGATTTTAGTCTTCTTTCCGGTAAGTTTCATTATAAATCCAGTCATAGTTTTTCTGTTGGAGTTGTCGTAAATTCTCCATCATTCATGCAAAAAGTAGAGCTTTTAAGCATGCCTACTCGTGTTGATATCGCTTGGGGATTGACTTTCATTTTAAGTACTCTTCCCTTATTTTATGCCCATGCCACTGGTTTTATCGACCTCGAAATGAGTGATGAAATTGGTGGCATCTACGTCTACTATCCAAAGAGTGATCCTTCAGCAAATGATGAAATCTTTATTGATGTTCCAGGGGGGATACCTGAAAATACTAGAGTGGAAGCAGAAGTCACCTTAAATGTGGATCTAACTAATCTAAAGAATCCTTCAAATTATGTGTATGGTAAATTAAAACATGATTGTAGTAGTAATGTCGAAAGTATCAGAGCTTTTTTGCCCGAGGAGGATATTCCGATTGTAAAGGTTAGCGACCTACCATCTTATTCTGAAGCGAAAGGAAAGCTTTATTGGAATGAATTACAGGGTTATGCCTATGCTTGGCGTGGTTCAAGTGGCCCACCTGACCCGGTTGAGTTAAATCTTGAATACAGCGGATTTCAAATACATAACATATTAACAATTAGAAATGGGTATATTGATACAAAGTTCAAAGTTGCAGATAATGGGTATTTTTATTTTGATACCTCTGAATCGATATTTGGTAACGATCTAACAGTAAGTAATAGTGATACAAGTGATTTTTTACAACTGGGTGTTGATGAAATTTCAGCTGATGAATTACAAGCCGATTGGAATCTGGATAATTCAGGAGAGCAACTGAAAATTCAAGGGCTTTCATTCAGTGGTTTTCTTGATATCGTTAAAGGGTTACAGATAAATTTAGGATATCAGGGAAAAACTATAGCAGGATCAATTGATTGGATCCTAGCTGAAACAGGCTATTTTGAAATAGAAGTAAATCAACAGGATGATTTAACTATTGATTTTTCACAGTTTGCTGAAAACAATTCCGTTTTTGATATTCATGGTGGGATTACTTTATCTGAGAATCTTCAATTGGACATGAGTTGGAAATTAAAGCAAGGTGAAAAGAAAAACGGAAACGTTGATCCCGGGTATTTTAAAATTAACAATAACATCGGCGAAGCAAACATCAAAAACTTTGATTTTTATATGACCTATCAAGACAACTATGGGGTGAATCTTAGATTTGACAATCTGTATTTTTATTTGATTTTCGAATGGTGGAAAGGAGATCGATTACTTCCCTATCTATGGCTGGAGTATGATCTAACTGCTGATGATTTCAATCTTGATTTATTGTGGACTAATCAAGAAGGTGAAACACAATGGTATTTTGATGTGCAGGGATGGTGAAAAAAATGAAAATCAATAGACGACCATCAACAGTAACATCATTGATCATCTGTTTGATGTTTTTAATAAGTTCAACTTCTGCGTTCATTGCGCTACCATCATTGCAAGAAAGCAATTATTCAGAAAATACCTCAACCAATTATGTTCAGACATCCGCTGATGACTATTTCATATGGGAAGATGAGTTTTATAATGCTCAAAAAATAGATGAAACATACTCTGCTCATTATCTTGTCATAGATGGACATGTTGAACTGGATGGAACATATCCTCAATGGACTGATGCTGAATGGACAAGGATGAAAGAGATAACAATAGAAAGTCAAGTGCAACATGATGATAGTGTCATAAAGATACTCGTTGAATATGATGGTGATATGAGATCAGATTATGGTGATCTACGATTCAAATTTGAAAACCATAACTATTATCTTTCTTACTGGATTGAAGAAAAAAATCCGTTGCCAAACGATCCTTATGCAATAGTATGGATAAAACTTCCCGATCTTCCCCTTGGCTCTAGCACGCTTTACATGTTTTATGGGAATCCTCTGGCTTCCGATCAAAGTGATTATTGGTCGGTTTTTGATGAAAGTATCTGGCAGAAACAATACACCCATGATCATCGAGTTAGCTATCATATGGAAAATGAGGGTGCATGGGATCCAGTTGTATCCTGGGGAGAAAATTCCTTTCTTGTTACCTGGGAAGAAGGTATTCCTCAGTATCTTCCTTTAGGGATGATATTCAAACAACAAATACGAGGTTGTTTTTATGATGAACATGGTACTCAACTAGGGGATCGTTTCGATATAACACCTTGGAACGATGATCCTTTTACACCATTTAGAAACGAAAATCCCGCCTCGGCATATGCAGAATCAGGATCCACAAAGAATTTTTTTATTGCCTATGAGTATTTTAATGTTCCAAATGATGATTTAAGTCGAGATATCAAAGGAGCCATCGTTCCAACCAGTACAACTAATATTGATGATGTGACCTTGTTTGATATCTGTACTGCTTCAGGAAATCAAGCTGACCCTCAAGTCACATTTGATCCAGAGAACAATCGTTTCTTCGTCATCTGGGAAGATGGCAGAGGAGGGACCAGTAATTATAACATCTATGGAAGATTTTTCGATCTTTCTGGAAATCCAATAGGCTCTGAAAAGATGCTGACCAACAGGCCAAACAGCCAAGTTCAACCATGGATAACATTTGATGGTGTCAACAACCAGTATCTCATCGTCTGGGAAGAAGGAATTCATGCAGCCCATGGTCCTTTTGAGATATGGGGGCAGCGGTTTACTTTAAATGGTGATCCTTTAGGCACCCCACTACGATTCTCAGAAGAGGGAACAGCAGATACAGATTACGTTTTTCCTTGTGTTTCCTTTTGTCAACTTACCGAACGATCCCTTGTAACATGGCAGGAGGCTGATATCAGCTCCGGAGAATGGTATGGTCATATTTGGGGGAAAATAGTAGATAAACAGGGCAATACTATAGAAGACACCTTTAAGATAGCTCATGGCAGATTTGAAAGAACGGACATAGTGCCTTTTATGAGTTCATCATTTTTTGTTTCTTATGATGGAAGTGGTGAAGTTTGGGGAAGAATTGTATCCGCTGAAGGAAACATGAATTCTCAGCCAATCCAACTATCTAACAGTGGAACAGATGTCTCGGAATGGGCAGGGATTGCAACAAATGGAGAAAATATTTTTGTTGCTTGGGAGGACCATAGAATCATTTATCCTCCACCCTATGAAAATCTTCCTTTACCTGATATCTTTGCAAATGTCTGGTCGTTTAACATGCCAAGCGCAACAGATATAAGTTACAGTTTCAGCGATGAAATATCCATTATCCTTCAAGCCCACATTGTATCAATTCCTATCTCCCCGGCCAATCTTCTCAGTTGGCATAAGTTTACCGCAATCAAACAGGGAGATATACGTTTTGACATCGTAGATAGCGATGATCCCTCTACAATCCTTCTTTCCGATCTTTCTTCTGGAGCATCAATTCAGCAGATTGAAGAATCATCCATACGACTTAAAGCAACGTTTTCACGAAATGATCCTACATCTTCCCCGCTTTTGGACCGATGGACGGTTAGCTTTGTCGGGGAAGATAGTCAACCACCGGTTACTACTATAAAAGATGTCGAGGGTATAAAAGGATTAAATGACTGGTATATCAGTGAAAGTGTTATCATATGGTTACATGCAGAGGATTATCCTAAAGATACAGGTAGCGGTATTGATATCACATATTACACTTTAAATGATGGTTCTCCTGAGATCTATGACGAAGGGACAGGTATTCAATTAAGTGTTTCTCAGCAATCTTCTTGGATGGGTGAATGGATGGTGAACTTTTGGTCTGTTGATAGATCTGGAAATATTGAAAATAAGGATTTGGAGGGTAACAAGCGTTTTATCAAGATCGATGCAGATCGACCCTATGTTCAAATAAGCTCTCCTGCAAATGAAGAACGGGTGGATATGCCGTTTTTGGTGAAAGCAGAAGCTTCCGACAACGTCGGAATTGATCGTGTGGAATTTGACCTATCTCCTTTTGGTGAAAGAGAGGGGCTTCCTTATGTTGTGACCGATCCACCGTATGAATGGTACTGTGATGAAGATCAGGTGAATTCTTTACTTGGATCCACTGAAAATCCCTATCCTGCTGGTGTGAACGTTATGATACGAGCTCAAGCTTTCGATGAAAGTGGCCAATCATGGAATCATGAGATCTGGATTCATATTAACAACTGGGGAGGCAGTGACGGTTTTCAAAACACGCTTTGTTATATCTATGCAACAGGAGACGGATCGATTGAAACAAAAGGATTGACCATAGCCGGGATAACGATTGGAATGGTGAGTTGGGATTTTTCAAGTTCATCCAATTGTATCTCAGCAGGTCTTGGAGGTCTATATACCATCTCCGGAGTGCATCATGGAATCGCCAGTACCTTCATCGGACAGGTTTCAAACAATGTGATCTCAGGTATTGCCACATCGGTCAGTGTAACAAAAATCTAAAAGAAATCCATTTTATGTCCCTTCATCCTTCTCTAACGAGTTTTCTCTGATTTTTTCGTTGTTTGTTCACTATATATAATCCAACAAGAACGAAAAAACCACCGAGCACATAAAACATCGTGATTTGTTCTTGTAAAAAAATGACTCCTAACAACGTCGAGATAACAGGAGTGGCATAAAGATACACACTTACTTCAGAGGCTTGTTTTACTTCTAAGGCTGCATACCAGAGCGAATAGGCAATGACGGTTGGAAAAAATGCCAGGAATAATACTGCTGCCCAAGTGATAAGAGATAAATTCACCACTTCCTCAAAAAACGAGGGTGATAAGAACGGAATTAAGCCTAAATTACCGATCAGAAACGCATAAGCCGTAAGTGATAATGGATTATATCTGATCAGCATTTTTTTTCCAAAAATGGTATACACCGCACCAACAAATGCGGCAACGACAACAGCAAGTGCACCGGAAAGATATTCAATTTCGATACTAGCGCCAGGATTTCCCCATAGCGAAATGACAATAACGCCAGCTAACGCGATAATGATACCAAGAAGAATACGTTTATCTATGATTTCAGAAAGAAAGATTTTTGCAAGAACTACTACAAAGATAGGAATCGTTGCAATGATAAGACTTGCCGCTCCAGCTGACACAAATTGTTCTCCATAATTCAGACCAAGATGATACACGGAGATGCCAACGAAACCAAGTAAAAAAAGTGTCACTGTATCCTTCTTTTGAAATGGAGAAAAACGTTTCCGTTGGAATACTACCAAACACAAAAAGATGACACTGGCAATAAATAATCGAAGGATCGCTAGATTAACCGGTGAAAGCTCACGAAGACCTACAATGATCAATGGAAAGGCACACGCCCAAAATACCACAGGAAGACCAATGGCAACAAAAAAATATTTCTCAATGAATCTGGAAGGATTTGCTATAGATCCATTGCCTGAACTGCCTTTATTTTTTGCTATGATCTATCACCTATTTTTTGATTTAAAACAATCACTAGCAGATAAACGATTCGTTCTTTACTTTTTTTTTAAACGATGCAGGTAACAACCCCTCTAATAAAATAGTTTTGAATGCCGATCAAACAAAAATTTTCATAATACACTATAAATATTAATTACTTTATTATTATGGAATGCTATACCTAAAAAGAAGGGATCTAACTGATGAGCAAGGATCACTGGCAGTCACGAATGACCTTTATCATGGCCGCAATCGGATCAGCAATAGGACTAGGTAACGTCTGGCGTTTTCCCTTTGTCTGCTACCAGAATGGAGGAGGAGCGTTTCTCATACCTTTCTTCATTGCATTGTTCACTGCAGGAATTCCTCTTATGATACTTGAGTTTAGTTTTGGCCACTGGGCTCAACAGGCTCCCCCAAAAGCCTTTAAAAACATAAACAAAAAACTTGAATGGGTTGGCTGGTGGACCGTTCTTATCCCATTTATCGTCGCTCTTTACTACGTGGTCATCATGGCCTGGTGTTTTTCATACGTTATCTACGCGTTCAACCTTAGATGGGGAACAAATGCAGAAAGCTATTTTCTACATTCATTCCTTGGAATAACAAAAGATCCTTTCATTGCTGGATCAGTCAGCATCCCCACATTGCTAGGTCTCATCGCACTCTGGACCCTTATCTTCATCATCTTATACAAAGGAGTAAAACGAATCGGAAGAATCGTTGCATTAACCGTTCCCATCCCCACTATTCTCTTACTCATCCTCACCATCAGAGGACTCACCCTTCCAGGAGCAATAGAGGGATTGAATTATTATCTCACCCCAGATTTCTCACAACTAACAAACGTAAACGTCTGGCTCTCAGCCTATGCCCAAGTCTTTTTTTCACTGAGTTTAGCACAAGGAATCATGATCACCTATGCTAGCTACCTAAAAAAGAAATCAGATATCACAAATAATGCATTCATCGCAGCATTTGCTGATGCAGGAACCAGTTTTTTTGCTGGATTCACCGTGTTCTCCATAGTAGGCTACCTCGCAGCATCACAAGGAATATCCATTCAAGAACTCGGAATAGCAGGACCTGAGCTCATATTCATCACCTATCCCACAGCAATATCTCTTCTCCCTGCTGCTGCAATATTATTTGGTACCGTCTTTTACATCGCGTTACTCACCTTTGGTATAGACTCTGCTTTTTCCATGATAGAACCAATGACAGCTAGCATTCAAAAGAAATGGAACATATCAAAAACGAAATCAACCGGACTCTTATGCATCATCGGCTTTCTCATCAGCCTCATCTTCACCAGAGGAAACGGCTTATACCTCATTGAGATACTTGACAATTTCATCGCTCAATTCGGCCTGGTGACCATTGGATTATTTGAATGTATCATCCTAGGCTGGATCGTACCAGCAAAATTCTTTAGAAATCATGCAAATAAAACATCAGATTTTCTCATTGGTAAATGGTGGGACATCCTAATTAAAATAATCATTCCAACAATACTCATCCTTCTTCTAACACTCTCAATAATCGATAACATTCTTTATCCCTATAAACAGCATCCCTGGTGGCTTATCTTCATCGTTGGCATACTCCCCATTATCTCCATAACAATTCTATCATTCATCCTCATGAAAACAAAAACAAGGGAAAAAGAGGACAAATCATGCTAAACCCAACAGCAATAGTCATGTTACTCTTCAGTGCAAGCATCCTCTACGGAGGACTTGCATACTTTCTTTATAAAGCAATAAAAACGAAAAGATAGTGTATCTTATCTAAAAAAACATTCATCTTTAAAACAACATTTAAAAAGACAAAGATTTATACAACTGGTGTATTGCCTTAATGAGTATACTGTTTCAGGTGTTAACTACTTATGATTGAAAAGAAAGTGAAGTGCCCGTCCTGTGGATCTGAAAAAACCGTTCAAGGAACCCCAGGTAAACAAGTTAAAATTACCTGTTCAAACTGCGGTTCAGAGGGTATGTTTATTTTTCCGGCAGAAAAACCTAAAGAGACTCAATTGAATGGTGAAGCTGCGATAACAGTTCAACATCTTACAAAAACATATAATGATATAAAAGCTGTAAATGATGCTACTTTCACTGTTAAAAAAGGGGAGATTTTTGGTTTTCTTGGCCCAAATGGGGCCGGAAAAACAACGACGATTAAATCGATTCTTGGCCTCATCCAACCTGATAGTGGCCAAATACAGATAAATGGGATTGATACCGTTAATGATGGTAGATCCGCTAAAAAATATGTTGGATACCTCCCTGAAAAAGTTGCTTTTTACGATAATCTAACTGCACTTCAAAACATGTATTTTTATGCAGACATGAAACATGTTTCAAGATCAGAGTGTGAACCGTTGCTTGTGGAAATGGGATTGGCTGATGCGGTGAATAAAAAAGTTGGGAAGTTTTCAAAGGGAATGCAGCAACGATTGGGAATGGCACGTGCATTGCTTGGAACTCCGCCCATTCTCATTTTAGATGAGCCTTCTGGTGGGCTTGATCCCCGAGGGGTTGCATTGATTCGAAACAAGATAAAAGAAATGAAAGAAACTGGTTCATCAGTATTTGTTTCATCTCATATCCTAGCTGAAGTGCAAGAGGTTTGTGATCGTGTTGGCATCATCAGTAAAGGCGTAATTGTAGCCGAGGATACGGTCAATAAATTAAGAGAAAAATTGAAATTAAAACCAAAACTAGTCTTGGAACTGGAAAATGTTTCAGATAAGATTGTCCGCTCAGTGGACAAGTTAAGTGGTGTTGATCGTGTTGAATCCATTGGTGTGATGCTACACATTGAATGTGATCCAAAATCGAAATCTAAGATAATCATTGCAGTTGAAAAAGCTGGTGGAAACATCATTAACATTCAGACAATGGAACCATCTCTTGAAGATGTGTTTATGAGATTTACGGAGGATTGATCATGGTTGAAATCATAGATAATCTCTTGAATCATCCTGTTTCAGTTATCGCAAAAAAAGAAATAATGGATAATGTACGGAATCTTTGGATCATTATTATGACAATTATTTTTGCAGTGTTAACGATTGCAATGTCAGCAGTGGGATCTTATTTTTCAGAAGGCTGGCAGAGTTTGGAGATTACAGTCCTATTGATGATGAGCATCGTTCAACTTCTTGTTCCAATTATTGGTTTGATGATCGGATATGCTGCAATAGTTGGCGAGGTTGAGAAAGGATCTATGAGCATGATGATTTCCCTTCCGGTAAATCGACTTCAGATCATTATTGGAAAGCTTGCTGGGCTTGGCGGGGTTTTATCATTCACCATTCTTGTTGGTTTTGGAATCGCGGGAGTTGTCGTTGGTTTGATGGTTCCAAATGTTAATTTTGGAGAGTATCTTATTTTTATTATTGCAACGATTCTTTTAGGTCTTGTTTATTTACATGTTGCTTTTTTCTTTTCAACATTATTTAAAAAACGGTCCACTGCCCTTGGTGGAGCTATCTTTTTATGGTTCTTCTTTAACATGATCTTGCCCGTTATCCTTCTTGGTATTGCATGGGGCGGAGCGGCTCTTTCCGATATTGCAGCCGGCTCAGCGCCTGACTGGTATTTTTTAACTGATCTGATCAATCCAATGTCTGTGTATACTGCTTTGGTCTATCTAAATGTAGGCGGGTCTGCTGCTTCTCCTGCGTTCTCAGGATTTCAGTTGCAATATCCTGATTTTTATTCAAGTGGATTGCTTGTTATCATCCTTCTTGCCTGGATCGTTGGCTTTTTTGTCTTATCATACCTTCGGTTTAAAAACAAGGACATCTGATCCTTTTGATGATTGCTTCTTGCAATTCTTTTTTCTTTTCCATTTCTTTACTATCTAGGTCAAAGGAAAAATCATATTTGATATCTTTTAGTATTAACGGACAGGAGTCAGCAAGACCAAAATCGGTATGTTTTTCAGGGTGAATCAGTGCTTCATTTATGTCTTCTATGGTTATCTTTTGCTTTTCGAATTTTAGCATTGATGAAACGATTCTTCGTATCTGTTGCCAAAGATACGTTTGCGCATGGAATTCAAGGATGAAAAAGGAATTGGTTTTCCTAACAGTTATCCTTTCAATTGTTCGCATTGGATTTTTGTGTGGCTCGATACGAGCAAAATTAGAGAAATCATGGGTTCCAATGAACAAAGAACTGACCGATTCAATGGTTTGTAAGCTGATGGTTTCTTTTTTCAAATAATAGTGATAAATCCGTTGTTTTGCATGTCTTGGATAAAATGTGTTATCCACCATTTTCTTTCCATAAATAACGACATGGTCCAATAAATCATTACATTCCTGAAGGATGTTTTCACAATTCTTTTCAGTGTTAAAAGCAATGACATTTCCAAATGCTGAAACGCCTTTGTCGGTTCTACTTGCGGATTTTAATTTAGATTTTTTGGTTGTGTGAATAAAGTTATTTTTTTGAAGAACGTTAATTAGGTCTCCTTCAATGGTTCGAAGATTTGGTTGTCGTGCATACCCGTAAAAGGGGTCACCTTCATAAGCAAATTTTAATGCCATTATCATAAAAAAATCAACACCATGGATCCATTGATCTATTATCGCTATCGTTGGGGTTACATATGTTCATTTTCATAAAAAGATAATGCGTTATGATCTTAGTTATGAACTTGAAAGCTCTTTCCGCAATAGGGACATACTTGTGCATCCTCTGGGATCATTCTATCACAATTTGGACAGCGACGATTACTATTTTGAGCGTTTACTGGTCCACTTGGAATGGGTTTTCCAACATATTTGTTCAATTCAATTTGTACCAAGGCAGGAACGATAATACTAACAAAAATAAATAGTATCGCCCAAAGAATCTTATTGTCATCACGGAGGACATAAAGAGAATAGGCCTCTGCATAACGGTAGATAAAATAAATATTTGCTATGGGAATGATCAAAAGCAAACAAGTGGGAATAGATGCACCAAAATTTTCATTAATCTCTCTTTTGGTTTGTACATACCAATAAAGAAAATAAAAGCCTAGGGTAAAAATCCCTAGAAGATAAACCAAAAGAACATTTCGTTCTTTTATCGTGTTTGTCATAAGATGACAAATCAGGTACTGTTTTATTTAATTTGCTTCTCTGCAATATCGCCGATCACAGGGACCTTGAATTTTTCCCCTTGGTATGCTTTTATAAGAAGGATAAGCCATAGGATCACAGTGATTGCATAGATTGCCCATGATGCATAAAGCAGGGCAGGTATCCCTGGACTGTAGGTACCTAATCCATAATATCCACCACCGGCAGTCCATCTTGGAGCACCAACCCAACCAAGGACATATCCAAGAATGGTCAACGGTAAAAAGGTCAATATTGATTGCATCGCATGGAATTTTACTGTTTTGTTTTCTTTTTCCATGAAATAGAAAATTATCCCTGTTACCCATGTAAGTACATAGCACAAAGCGCTTGCCACATTTTCGTCTAAATTCATTGATGTTTTTCCTTCAGCCATATGATACTCTCCTAACTTTTTTAAATATGTATTTTTTCATGCAAGATTAATCAAGCTATATATATTCTTTGTCATTTTACAAAGTTCATTTAGATTTCTCTTAGCCAAGTTTAAGGAGTGGGCAGCTGAAACAATTTGAAATCTCACATTATTAATACGCAAAAACCCGGGATTATTTTGAATCTTTTACCGGTTTAACAAAATAATATTCGTTTATTTGAAGAATCTCGGTGGTATCAGTATACTTAAACGTTTCATCTGGTTTCTTGATGGTAAATATAGCATACGACGTTGGATGCATCAGTTGTAATTCGCTTAACGTTTCACTGATTAGAATCGCTTTGAAAGAAAGATCCTTAGCAGATGCAATGAGTAACCCTTGTTCAACATCAGAACTAGTGACAAAAGAGCCAGAATAATCTTCTAGCTTGATAATATGAAGCTTATTGCTAGAGATATTCAAAACGAAATAATAGTTGTCCTGTAGTTTGAACACATCTTCTTTTTGAAAGGGCAATAATCTAAGTAGATATGTATATCGATACAACTGTTTTCCATCTTTCATACCTACATTTTTTGAGGAAACATGGATGTCGCCGCCAAATTCCTCTTGAACCTTTTTAGTGATTGTGTATGCTGCTTGTTTATCACTGAGGAAAAAATCAAGTCCACCGTGTTCCACACCCATATCCGCTATAAACAGATTCCTGTTTCCTTTATCCTGGATGTCTTGGATGAGATCTTCGACAAAACACTGAATGGTATTTCTTATTTCTTTTGATAATTTTCGTTTACCTGCCCTGATCTGAAGAATGGCCTCATGATATCCTCCGAATTGTTTAGAGCAGATATCACACACGTTTGATTTCAATCGGATCTCAACAAAATGATCTTCAGATATCTGTGCATCATCTAACAAGCCCGAAATAGTAACCTTAGTAAAGACGATATCTTCCTCTTTATGGTTATCAAGTTGAATCTGAACATTTCTTAATTCAGGATCTATCACGAAAGATTGCTTGATGTATTGTTTTACAACAGTTTCAAAATCTACATGTTTCCACGTATTCTTGTATTTATATGCGTTACAATAAGTACACAGGGGGATATGAAAGACGCTAGGTCCCTTAGTGAACTGATGGTGTTTCAAATAACATTCAAGGCAGGAACCTTCCCGAAAAATTGGTTTTTCTTTTCCACAATCAACACAGAACATGATAGTACCAAACAACTCTTTTCCTACTACTTAAAGGATATGATACCAAATCAAGGTGTGTAGCCCCTAAATAACGTTCTTTTAGAAACATCCAAGGATGATTTATTTTTTTAAGAGTATCAGGTGAGTAGATTTTCAAAATAGTATTCTATGAATTGACCAATCGTTTCCCTTTTTCAGTTATTGAAAAAAGAATAAGTGGTGATTGGCGGGAATCTGATCTGCAATTCATTGGACACATGCCACAACCACTTGCATAGGTTATCTCTGCAAGAAGTCCTTGTTGAACAAGAGACTGCACTCTTGCTTTCAGAGTGGACTTCCTAATGTTCATGTCTTTGCTGATTGCATCTAGTGTTTTTTTATCTTGAATTTTCATTAATATTTCTCTTGTAACATCATTCATCGCATATCACTCATCAGTTATGTTTTTGTTCTTTCTATCAAGATAAATGTAAAATATTGCTACAAGAGAAAAAGGCAGTAACAATAGTGAAGGTATGTAGGGTCCTGAATATGTTGCTATAAAATCTTCTATAGTATTAAACCATGCTCCATCCTCTGGACCTGGTATCGACCCAAGTATCCTCCCAAGAAGAGCAATTCCTCCAATGAACCATATCATTACACTTGCCATGACCGTTTTTGCTTGTTGATGTATATCTGTGAAATTTTTAAAACTTGAAAGATAAAATGAACCAGCAAAAAACAAGATTAAGCCACGCCATAAAAGAAAATCTTCTTCATCACATAATATAACAAACCCATATTCAACACAACCACCGGAAAGAGCAACTATCAATTCTAATAACCCAATTCCAAGTACGATCAATCCAAATAATGCAAAGTAATATTTTCCAATTTGATACATTGTTTTGACCTCCATTTTTTATTGCACCCCCATTAGTGGTAAAATCCAACGAATGAGTCCACCCCATACAAATACTATTATCAATAGAATCAATAAACTTCCAAAGAGAAAAGTTACAACTCCTTTTAATCTATCTTGCATTCCTTCTTTAATTATCATTGCAAACGTTGCAACACAAGGGAAATAAAGACTAACAAGCACAACGGATGTGATAAGCTGAGATGCGCTCATTTCAATTGCGCTGAGTTGAGCGATAGCAAGATCTTTTCTCATAAATGCAGTAATAAGTGGTGAGACTGTTTCTTTTGGAACTCCAAACCACCCTGATAGAACAGGTTCAAATGAAACAGCAAGCCAATCAATTACTCCTAAAATATATAATACATTCACTAATAGTGCACCAAATAAAACAAAGGGAATGGCGGTTGTGATGAACCCTCGTAGTCTAGCCCATAGTTTTCTTGAAACGTTTCTGAACGTTGGCATTCTATAAGGTGGAACATCAAGAAGCATCTCAGGGGATCTGCCAGGGATTATTTTATTGAGGATAAACCCAAAGACGAAGAAGCCTAAGAATAAAAATATCATGACAAGACCCACATAGTCAGGAATGACTTCTAACATGACACCAATTTGAGCGCCACAGGGGATAAATACAGCAAGTAGCGTCATCATCATGAATCGTTGTTTCTTTGTTTCAAGATTGCGTGTAGCTGTCACTGCTGGAACGTTACAGCCAAGTGAAAGAATTAAAGGAACTATTGCAAATCCATGCAATCCTATTTTATGCAAAACCGTGTCGATAAGAACTGCTAACCGGGGTAAATACCCACTGTCTTCTAAAATTATAAGAAACAAGTAAAAAGCAATAATTGCAGGTAGCACAACGCCAACTGCTACAAACAAAGCAGTGGTTAACGCCCCGCCGGCTTCAAAGGCCATATCACCCGCATAATCTATAACAAATACATCTGGGTCCCCAACTAGTATGTAAAAAATATAACTACTTTTTTCAGAGAATTGTTCACCAAGCCATGGAATCCAACCAACAAAGGTATCTGTTCCTGTGAAGAGTTTTACAAAAAAACCATCTGTGAAAAAACCAGCAACCGTTATAAAAAATGACCAGAAACCATATAAAACCGCAAGTGCAATGGGAATTCCAGTAAGCGGTTTAACTGTGATTTCAGCGATAGCATCCTTTAATGAATGTTTATACGTTCCATATGATACTGTTTTCTTGGAAATTGTATCAATTAGATCCCAACGATCATCAATGCTAAGGCCCATTTAATCCCCTCCAACATTGTTAATTATTTTTTTGATTTCAACTGTTTTAGCATTGTTGATTTGAGTGACTATATCTTTGATGCCTCGTCCACTAACAGCAATTGTTGGAATCACTGGAACCCCAAGTATTCTCTGAAGTTTCTTTGCATCAATAGAAATCTTTTTATCCTGAGCGACATCCCACATGTTAAGAGCAATAATTACAGGATAACCTTTTTCAATTATCTCAAGTGCAAGATAGAGACCACGCTCTATTTTTGAAGAATCAATGATACAGATTACAACAGAATTTTTGTTTTCTTTAAGGATTTTTACTGCTACTTCTTCGGCTTTGTCCTTTGCCTCAAGAGAAAATGTTCCTGGAACATCAATAAGCTCTACTTCTTCATGACCAACTCTTAGATATCCTTTCTCAAAATCAACAGTAGTACCGGGATAGTTAGATTCAGCAACATTTGCACCGGTAAGACGATTAAAAACAACGCTTTTTCCCACATTCGGATGGCCCATTAAAAGGATTTTCAACTTAACTCACCTCAATAATAATTTGTTCTGCAAGTTTTCTGCCTAATGATATTGAGCTGTTATCAACAGTAAGTGTTACAGGACCCTTCATCGGTTGTTTCGATGCCAGTTTTACTGGTTTATTTACTCGTAAACCCATTCCTGAAACATAAGAGATCATCTGTTTTGGGATTTGTTTGACGATTCCAATTTCTCCAATTGTTAACTCTGATAGTTTCTTCTTCATTTTTTATACCTTCATCACATGAATTTTTTGAGTCATTCCTCTGCCTAATGCCACCATATTTCTATCGACTTCTACGGTAACTGGCCCCATGTTTGAAACTACTCTGATGATGCTTCCTTCAGTGATTCCTCGCAGGGAAAGGTTTTGACGTAACGATCGTCCTCCTTCGACAGCAATGATTTTTGCGATTTCCCCAGTTTTTAGCTGACGTAATATCATCCAAAAATGTTATCCATTTAGGCTGTTGTTAAAGGTATACCTAAAAAAGTTAGGTTTATTTTAATAAAATCTAAAATTATGTTTTATAAAAACAATTAATAAAATAAAACGATTAAATAAAAATAAATAAAATTTTTATTACCAAAAATAGTTATCCAATCAATTGTTTGATTTCGCTAGTATTTTCTTTTCGTAGAATATATCGCTTGCACTGTTTCAATCGATCGTATCCAAGCATTATCCCTAAAATAAAATCCTGTTCGTTAGATAGTTTATCTAATGAAAGTGTTTCAAATGATGCTAATACTTTAATACAATGGCAGTGACCAAAAAACACGTTTATCTTTGTTCGATTCACTTTTCCAATGATGTAGGCAATGTGTTCATCGGTTAATCGCTGTTCAATCAATGGTTGATTCGATTGTTTTGTAGTATGTAAGATGAGGTTTCTTAGCCCTCTTTTGTATTCATAGATATGATGAGTAAAGATGCTCATTTTTGTCTTCCCTTTCATATTTTTTCATGTTATGATTCGCATTCTGTTGGGAAATCCCCAGTTTTAGAATAGATTCTGAAATGTTCAAGCCACTCAGGTTTTCCCTTTGGACATTTCTTAACAAAATTTACAAATTTTTTGATCTGAATTACGGTCAAAGGGTCAAGACCGTGCTCCATGGTGCAAGCGTCTTTATCTGCGATATTTTTTGGGATTTGTAAGAATTGTAAGAGACTCATAAGCGCATCATGTCTACCTTTGACTGCCTCTCCGATATTATAACCAGAATCAGTTAATACTGCCCCTTCATATTTTCGATATTCCACATAACCTAAAGAATCAAGCTTCTTCAGCATTTCAGTGACCGTTGATGGCTTAACTTCCAGACAATCTGCAATATCAGTGGTCCTTGCATATCCTTTTCTTTTTACCAGCACATATATCGCTTCAAGATAATCTTCAACTTTTTTACTTAACATACCTGTAATACGGTTATTGCTTTAGGCAATTATTAAGGTTGTCCTAAAAAATTTAGGTTGTATGAAAAATTCATTGTTTTAAAACTTAACTTCGCCACTTTCTAATTTTTGATTGATCCTGGAAAATCGGCATTA
>CAYOTP010000038.1:0-16621 GCA_964406955.1 uncultured Thermoplasmatales archaeon
GTGCTTTCATCCCCTCTCTTTCAAAAGGGGACTTCCCACACTATAAGTTAAAAAACCAATCGCTAAAGAGGTATCATGATTATTTTGTCTTATATTTCTCTAATGACTGAAGAAATCCACTTGCTGTAATGATTTTTTGAAGGGTTTCATGATATGTTTTGGGATCTCCTTTCAATAATGTTAAAAGAGATTCTTTGAGAAATTCACCTGACTCAATATCGATCTTTGAAAATTTCCATTTAACATCAGATTGTTTATTGATGACTAGAAGCATACCATATGCAATAGCTCTTTTTTTCGGATGATTCGGAACAGATCGAAGAGCAGAAAATAATTTTTCTTTTCCTTGAACCCGATAAAGTCTAGCAAGTTCATCAGCATAATTTGCAACATCCGGAAGGGATTGATATTGGGGGAGACAATCCAAAACATCCCGTTTCTTTTTAATTTCAAAAGAAGTTTTTACCATGACACTAGGAGTTTCAGAAAGAGATATAATTTCTTTAGATATTTTTTCATCTTTGGTTATATCAAATATTATGTCAAATCCGTATGTGTCCCAAAACATGGCCAATACATCATTTGGGGTGGCATTTGAAATAATGATGGATTCTTGATGTAATGAAAACATTTTTTGAAGTGCCTTTTTTTCAAAAGGATTCGGATCAAGTGCTTCAATAAATGAATTAGCTGAGTCAAAAGAAGTACCATCTATGATGTATACATGTTGATCTTTTTCCTTTAATTGTTTCCGTCGATGGTTCATATTCTTTTCGATCAGCTGATAATCATTGATTTTTCCAGAAAAATAATCCTCTTTATAGTGGGTCTCTTCATCTTTAACTTGTGGTCTATCCTGTATGATAGATCCTACAACAGTCAAAGAGAAATCATCGGTGAGATCATCTGCAAGAAGGTATTTTGTAAGGGAAAAAAGAGTGTTTTTTGTTTTAGATGCGCAACTCTGGCAGATCCCAATGTGGACTTGGGCAGAATGCCAGTGAATGTGAAGATAGGGTTGTGAATAAAGATTTTCTTTCAGTATGGTTTCTTTTGAAAGATGATCACAAGATAGAACATTTCCTGTTTTTTTATAGGTTAACGTGTTGGTAACAAAATCAATGAATGCTTTTGGGGGTTGAGATTTCAATCCAGTGGAAATAAATCCTGAACCCCAGGAATAAACATGAAGATGATATTTTTGAGCGATATCACGAATACCAAAGATACGATAAAATGGGTCATCAGTGTGTTGTGCTGCAATAAGATATTCCTTTGGAGCTTGCCCTCGTTGTGCATAATACACATTTCCCGTAGGTAATTTTGCAATGGCTAAAAAAGGGGTTTTTTTAGCGTGGGCAATAAGCAAGGTTCCTGCTACTGCACTTGCTAAATTTCGTTTCTTGGCAAATTTTTCAAGTTTTTTCACATCATCCTTTTCTTTATCTATCTTTTTCAGCAATTTTTTAATCTTCCGAAAACGTTTCTCTGACTCCGCATCTTTACACTCAGGTATTACTTGTAACGGATTGTTAAATAAAGAGTTAGCTTGTTTAATCATTGATTTTTCCATTGATTTGGATGCATTCCGAACGATTGATTTTCCAACTCTTGTTGGACAACATGATGCAGCTGTAGGATGTTTCTTTTTTGCCATAATAGTAGAGATTATACAAATTATGTCATATGAATGTTACCATGGCAAAAAAAATAAATCAGTATGCTGTAATCTACTTTGATGATAGAAAATGAACTCGAAAGTTAAGCAAGATATATTTCATACCCGAAGAAGTATAAGACGATTTAAACAAGATCCAGTATCTGATTCAATTCTATGTGACTGTGTAAATGCCGCGCGTCTTGGGCCATCTGGTAGAAATGTACAACCCATTGAATATATCGTTGTCACTGATGAAAACATTCGAAAAAAATTATTTTCATCCTTACATTGGGCTGGATATTTAAAGCCATCCTGGAAACCAGGTAAAGATGAACAACCAATGGCATATATTGTTCTTATCGTTGAAAAAAAGATATCATCTACATATGCTTATGATGTTGGTATTGCATTGGGTCATATTGTCCTCTATGCAGAGTATCAACATATTGGAAGTTGCATACTTCAGAGTATTGATAAACCTGATGTGCAATCTTTATTGAATATCCCCAAAAATTTTGAAATTGAGGCAGTAGTTGCCTTGGGATATAAAACGCAACAACCGATTTTAGAAACAAGTGAGAAAAATAAAAAATATTATTTAGATGATGACAAAGTCCTACATGTTCCAAAACGACCAATGCATACGATTCTACATAGACAACGTTATCCCTAAAAACATCTATTGTTTTTTAAAACATTAAATACGAGAAGTGTATTCACTGCAGCTTAATGTACTTTGATATTCTTCTTTCCGTTTTACTTATCATATACACCGCATTAATTTTGTTTCTTACAAAATATGTTTATAACTATCTTAAAAAAAGGGGGGTAGACCACAACGATGCAGTCTATTACAATCGAAAATTTGTTCATATCTTTGCAGGTGGAATTGTTGCTTTATTTGTCCCTTTGTATCAATCACCATTTTTTCCTTTAAGCGCAGGATTTTTACTTGGACTTGTTACTTTTTTTTCCCATGAACAGGGAGATAAATTGTACTGGTTTCAAAATAAAAAGGATGTTAATGATGTCTCTTTTTGTTTAATGTGGGGGATATCGATTTTTGTATTATGGAGTATTATTGGCAACCCTTGGATAGCGATATTACCTGCATTATTTATGGCATTTGGAGATGGTGTTACAGGAATCATTCGAAATAAGTTTCTTGGAAAACGATCGAAACATCATATTGGCAATGTTTTTATGGCTATTACCTGCATTCCTTTGGGTTATTTTTTTGGATCTTTTGGAGGTTTAGCCATTGGAGGGGTTTTTGCTGCAGTTGTTGCTTCAGTTATTGAGCAGTATGAATTCGGTTTCATAGACGATAATATATTAATCACTGTCAGTTCAACCATTGTACTGTTACTGAGCTATTACGTATAGTTGAGAATCTTTTTTAATGATCTATCTGAATAGAATTTTTTTTGATGATTGTGTTTATAATCATTTGTTAAGCATTAATCTTTTGAGACTATGATGAAATAAATGTATTTTTTGAAATTATTTAAATACAAAAACTTGTTTTCAGTTTTGTTTTCATATGCGTCTTAAAGAAGCTGATGATCGAATTTGGGAAATTGACTTCATTCGAGGAATTGCAATTATCTTAATGGTTATCTTTCACTTTATTTACGATCTCAACCATTTTTCAATCACTGATTACAATTTATGGACTGGACCATTTTCCATTGCAGCTCAATTGACTGCTTCTGTTTTTGTACTACTAGTCGGCATTTCACTTACCATCGGCTTCAATAAAAAGAAAATCAATCTACCCGATTCCACAATCCAAATTGGATTTGTAAAACGGGGATTAAAGATTTTTAGTTTTGGACTTTTAATCACTCTTATCTCCTACATCGTGATTCCTGAACGGTTTGTACTCTTCGGAATCCTACACTGTATCGGCACCTGCATTATTTTTTCCATTCCATTTATATCCCACATTCGATTTAATCTATTTGCTGGAAGTATACTTATTTTAATTGGATTGTATCTAAGAATATTCACATTTGATTTTTCTATTCTACTACCATTTGGTTTTCTTCCACATACCTTCTTAACCATTGATTATTTTCCCCTTCTTCCCTGGTTCGGTGTTGTCCTTTATGGAATTGCATTAGGTAATTTTCTTTATCCTCAGGGGCAAAGAAGATACCACTTAAACCTTAATTCAAACTCAACCTTTCCTCAAAAGGTCTGTTTCATTGGCCGCCATTCCCTTCCAATATATTTAGTTCATCAGCCGCTTCTTGTTGGATTCATATTTCTTTTTTTCTTGACTCCTTAGAATCAATCAACTATTCAAAATTTTTTTTTAAATGCAGAAGGCGATCAATTTTTTAGGAAGAAAACAGAATATTTACTTAACTGAAAATACAAACGATAATCTTTATTAACTCTCATTTGTTGATTACTATTCCGAATTCATTAGCTTAATACTGTGAATTTAGGGTATCATGGAGGCGATTATAACGATGGATATCAGAAATAAAATGAAGATAAATACAAAATCCTTAACGAAGATAAATGATTTTTTAATGGATTCAAACAATGATCTAGTAAATGAATTCTTAGCTGTTGTTGAGAAATATGGATCTCCTGAGGAAATTAACGAAAAAGCAAGAAATGCAAGGAAAATTGAAAACTTAATTACACGGTTGAAAAAGAAAAACTCTCCATATGTCAATGATTTGAATTGGTTGATTGAACAAAAGGAGAAAAATGCTTTCATCTCTGTTGATGAATATCGGAGGAAAATCCTTGGCGACAAAGTTGAATCAATAGATTTTCCGGAAGAATATGCAGTAACTTTAGAGATAAGTGCCTGTCAATATTTTTCCTTTTTTATGAAAGAAGCTCGTCAAGCAGTAAAAAACAATGAATTGTTACCAGGTAGATTCATTCGAGTTAGAAAGATGAAAGAACAAGAGGAAGACGATGATCTATTAGCAATGTCTGCAGCTATGCAGATTATCGGTGCAAGTTGGTGTGAAACCTTAGATACAAAAGGAACAGATGGATCCAATGTTCACTTAGGAGGCCCTGAAACTATTACTGGTTATTTTGGTGGCATTGGACAACCAAATGATCATCCATTAAAATGGGTGGATGAATTTCTTTATTATTATACGAATTATGGGGTAAAACAGGTATTAAATATTAATCCTGGAACGATCCTTTTGGGATATCTCTTACATAAAATAGGAATTGATATTGAATTTAAGATTTCGGTGTACATGGGAAATGATAATCCATATGCAGTTTTTTGGACACTGATGGCCGCAAAATTATTTTCTCGAGATGATGGATCGACATCATTAATCGGTTTTAACTTTTCCAATTCAGTTACTAATGCAACAATTGAAATGAGTGATAAGATTAGAAAATATCTTTATTTAGAAGAATTCGTTCGATTTGAACATCATATTTTTGAGACCTGGAAAAGTATCGTCATTCAACCATATGATCGAAGGGAAGAATTGCTTTCGTTGGCTTCAAAAGTAAAAAATATTAGTGCAAAACATGAAGGTGGTGAAATAAAAGTGGAAAAACAAAGAGAACATCCGTCAGATATCCTTGAATATTTCATACCAAGAGAGGACATAGAAAAAGATGGATTAATGCCATTTTTAACACAAAACTATATGGATAAACATGACGCGATAAATAATACAGCAAAAGCATTGACCGAAAAAGGATTATCGTTTATTGCTGCTCAACATATCCATCATAAGGAGGCATAAAATATGGAATTTAATATTGCATTTATTGGATTTGGTACTGTAGCTCAAGGCTTTACTGAGATTCTTTTAGAAAAAAAAGCGATGCTTATGGAAAAATATAATCTTCAATATAACATTGTAGCAATTTCAGATATGGTCCATGGATCAGTATATGATGAACAAGGTCTTAACATGGAAAAAGTTCTTAGTCTTATTAAAAAAGGAAAAAAATTAGATAAGTATCCAGGAGGAATAAAAGGCTTGGATAACCTTGCTACAATTAGAGAAACAAATGCTGACACCATCATAGAAGTAACCTTTACAGATGTGAAAACAGGAGAACCGGCTCTCACCCATGTGAAAACCGCTCTGGTCAATGGTAAATATGTCTTATCTACAAATAAAGGGCCCGTTGTCAAAGAAGCAAGAAGTTTATTGACATTAGCAAAAAAACATGATTCATATTATGGTTTTGAAGGAGTTGTTTTAGCGGGGACACCTGCGATCAATCTTGCTCAGTTCACCCTAGCGGGAAATAAGATTTCCGGATTCAAAGGAATTCTAAATGGAACAACAAATTATATCCTTACGAGAATGGAAGCAGGGATGAGCTATGAGAATGCATTGAAAAAAGCACAAGATCTTGGCTATGCTGAAGCTGATCCCACAGGAGATGTTGAAGGCCTTGATGCATTGGGAAAAGTTGTTATTCTCACTAATGTCGTTCTTGGTAAAGAACTATCCTGGGAGGATGTTGAAAGGAAAGGAATTACCGATATTTCATTGGAAGATGTCAATGAAGCAAAAAAAGAAGGAACACGATGGAAACTCATTGGAAGTGCAGAGATCAATGAGAACGGATCGGTTACTGCAAAGGTAGAACCTGTGAAATTACCTCTAAGCGATCCGCTTGCAGGAGTCAATGAAGCAATTAATGCATTAACATATACTACAGATGAACTTGGTGAGGTGACTATTGTTGGGCCTGGTGCTGGAAAAAGAGAAACTGGTTTTTCTCTTTTGATTGACCTGATAAATTTGAATGGTATGGTCTTCCTATCTAAAAATAAAAAATTAAGAGTATAGGATGTGAATCATTATGAAAATGCTATTGGATGGTAAATGGGTCGAAAAAAAGAAAACTATTCCTGTAACTGATCCGTTTGATGGATCGTTAGTTGACACGGTTCCAGAAGCTGATGAAGATGATGTGAAAATCGCACTTTCTTCTGCGGTGAAAGGATTTGAAGAAATAAGCGTATTACCCGTTCATAAACGGGCAAGTATTCTTTATAAAACAGTTGAATTACTTGAAGAGAAAAAACAAGAATTGGCAACTTTGATAGCACGGGAAAGCTCAAAAACAATAAATGAAGCAGAAGGTGAAGTGGGACGCTGCATCAATACGTTGCGAGTGTCAGCTGAGGAGTCAAAAAGGATATTAGGTGAAACGATTCCTTTTGATTCATTTCCCGGCGGAGAGCAAAAACATGGATATTATTACCGTTTTCCAATTGGAATTATTTTAGCGATCACTCCGTTCAATGATCCATTGAATCTAGTTGCTCATAAACTTGGTCCAGCTCTTGCAGCAGGTAATGCTGTTATTTTAAAACCAGCCACAGTCACCCCATTATCTGCATTGAAACTTGCGGAATTATTGGTCAATGCAGGTCTTCCCCCTAAAGCCTTACAGGTGTTGACTGGTCGAGGTCATGTCTTAGGTAAATCTTTGATAACTGATGATCGTGTTCGAATGGTTTCATTTACCGGTGGAGTTGAAGCAGGGGAAAAGATTGCAAAAATGACGGGTATCAAAAAAATCGGAATGGAATTGGGATCAAACTCTCCAGTTATCGTTTGGAAGGATGCAAATCTAAAAAATGCAGTTTCTTCTTGTGTTTCAGGAGCGTTTTGGGCAGCTGGACAGAACTGTATCGGTGTTCAACGAGTGTATGTGCATGAGGAAATATATGATGAATTTAAAAACGATTTCATAAAGAAAACAAAAACATACAAAATCGGCAATAAGCTTGAAAAAGACTGTGACATGGGGCCGTTGATTACTGAAAAAGAAGCAAAACGAGTTGAAAAATGGATAAAGGATGCGGAAAACAAAGGATCAAGTATTCTTTGTGGAGGTAAACGAAAAGGAACTATCGTCGAACCAACAGTGTTGGAAAAAGTTCCTGATGAGGCCTTAATGCATAAGGAAGAAGTGTTTGGCCCTGTTGTTAATCTCTATGAAATAGATGATTTTGATGATGCTATCAAAAAAGCCAATAGTCTCAATTATGGTTTGCATGCAGCGGTGTTTACTAAAGATGTTAATCTTGCATTTAAAGCAATAAAGAATCTAGATTGCGGTAGTGTTATCATCAATGATTCCACTGATTACCGCCTTGATTCCATGCCTTTTGGAGGGGTTAAACATTCAGGTATTGGACGTGAAGGAATCAAGTTTTCATTAATGGAAATGACTGAACCAAAGGTTGTCTGTTTTCATTTGGATGATTCGTAACGATAAGGTGATAATGATGAGTAATGGTATAGCAGGATTATATGAAAATTTACGTGGTGAACCCCCTCTTAAATATTTAGCAAAGGCCAATCAGATGCAAGCCGAAGGCCACGATATGATCAGATTTGAGATCGGTCAACCTGATTTTGATACACCAGACGTTGTGAAGAACGCTGCGAAAAAAGCTCTTGACGAAGGTTTTACTCATTATGTTCCCACCGATGGGATTCCTGAGTTGAAACAAGCGATTCAACAAGACATCCAGGAAACTAGAGGATTTAGACCAGATCTAGATCAGATCATGGTTCTTCCAGGTGCAAAACCGGGGTTATTCTTTGGCATCATGGCTGCTGTTTCACAGGGTGATGAGGTTATTTATCAGAATCCGTTTTATTTTACCTATGATTCCATGTTTGGTTTTCTTGGAGCAAAAAAAGTTCAGGTTCCATTATATGAAAAAGATGAGTTTCGTATGACTCCGGAAAGTATCAAAGAACGGATAAATGATGATACTAAGCTCATTCTTCTAAATTCCCCTCAAAATCCAACTGGGGGGGTTCTTACAAAAAATGATGTGAAAACTATAGCTGAGCTTGCTGAAGCTCATGATACGTTTGTACTTTCCGATGAGATTTATAGTAAGATGCTTTATGATGGACTGAATCATTATTCTCCCGCATACATCGATGAATGTAAGGAAAGGACCATGATCGTTGATGGTTTTTCAAAAGCATATTCCATGACCGGATGGCGGCTTGGTTATATTGTTGCACCAAAAGAGATCATTCATAAGATAGATCTCTTATTTGCTGATGTCGCTTCATGTACCACTTCCTTTGTGCAAAAGGGTGGTGTAGCCGCATTAACTCATGGGCAATCTTTTGTCGACGATATCATGGAAAAATTTTCCGAACGCCGAAAAGCCATTGTAAACGGTTTAAATGAAGTACCTGGATTCAGTTGTATCTATCCAAAAGGCGCGTTTTATGTATTTCCCAATATTTCAAAAACTGGGATGAGTAGCGAAGAGTTAGCTAACTATATCATTGAAGAGGCAAAGGTATGTCTTTTACCTGGAACTGCGTTTGGCAGTCAAGGTGAAGGGTTCTTACGTCTTTCTTATGCATCGTCTCTAGAAAGCATTCACGAAGGAATAAAACGATTAAAAATTGCTATGGAAAAGATCTTGTGAAAAAGGTGATGCAGGGGAAGGGATTTGAACACGTTTTTACTGGTAAAAATAATATGTTCCCAGGATTGAAGATCTCCCATCTAAAGTTTGTGCTGGGATCTTAATGATCATACATCAAAATAATTTGTTTTTATTTTGCATTTTGTTTAGAATATGTAACAAAACATTATTAATTCAATCAATATTCTAAATTTAATATGAGTACAATCGCTATACTAATGATTGTTATCCTACTCATTGCGGTATTCGTTCTTATTCTTACCGTATTGTGGATGAAGAAAAATAAGAAGAATGGTCAGTCTAAAGAGATTGATTATCGAGCATTTTTCTTCATGGGGATTACGTTTTTATCGTTAGGTATTGTCTTTACGTTTGCAGTTGATAATCCTGGTTTTATTGGATTCATGGGTTTAGGTATAGCATATATGGCGATTAGTCTTGCAAATAAGGATAAATGGAAAACGGAGGAATAAGAACAATGAAATATAGAGTTCATCGGTTAGAAATCAAAGGAAAAGATGTACAAACAACACTGGAACAATTTCTTAATGGATTGGAAGGTGAAGCAATATCAATATTACCAACCATCAAGAAAGGTAGTTTAGGACAAATATATGGAGTAACTGACAAAGTTGATTTTTTAATGATAGTTGAAAAAATAAAATGATGAATGATGAGGATTTGATAAATTATGAAATATGATGTGCATCGATTTGAAGTTAATAAGGAAATAGACCGAGAACAACTAAAAACCTTCATAAACGGATTGAAGGGGGAAGTAATTTCAATAATCCCACACATGAATCCACAATTTCACCTAATGGGTGCTACCGCTACGATTAAGTATCTAATAATTGTTGAAAAATTACATAATTAGATGAATCTAAAATAATTGAAAATAAAAATTTATTAGAGGTTAAAACAATGAATAAGAGTGGATTGGGTATTGGGATTATTGGTGGATTAGGGTTAGGATTGCTATTGGGAAGTGAATTTTCAGGAACTACTGTAACAATAATCGGGGCAGTTCTTGTTATAATATCACTTGTTTCTATGGGATTTTTATCATTTACAGGTAAGAAATAGTTGATATTCTCATTATGTATTGGTTGATAATATGAGCTAATTTTGCCCATTTGATCAATACTCCTGGAAAACCAATATTAAAAGCGATTATTGCACTAATAGTTGGTATCATCATTATATTAATTGGTGTGTTACTACACATTCCATGATAATTCAATATGGAGATACATGAGTATGAGAGAGAAAAAGGAAAAATCAAAATCCGATACGGTCGGAGGTCTTGTTTTTGTTGGACCGTTGATGATAGGCATTGGTCTTGGTATTTATTTCAATCAGACGGCGGTCGGTGTATTAGTAGGACTTGGTGTTGGTTTCATCCTCTTTGGATTGGTCAAAGCACTGATGAAAGAATAAAAGATCATTGTATTTCAAATGCTTTATGAAAAAAGATAGAGTAACAATCGTAGTTTTATTATGGTTAATATTTCTTCCAATACTGATATTTTATTATCTGTTTGGTGATATTGTTCAAAATCTGTTTACTTATTTTTATAAAGATACGTGTTTGTGGTATCCTCGGTTTACTAATAATATTATCTTATTAATATAAAATATGCAGGGGAAGGGATTTGAACCCTCGGACCTCTGCAGGACAAGGCCCTGAACCTTGCGCCGTTGGCCAGGCTTGGCTACCCCTGCTTATTGAAAAAAGGTTGATAATAAAAAATATGCGGACGCCGGGATTTGAACCCGGGCTTAGGGCTTGGAAGGCCCC
Source organism: uncultured Thermoplasmatales archaeon (assembly GCA_964406955.1). Taxonomy (GTDB): domain Archaea; phylum Thermoplasmatota; class E2; order DHVEG-1; family DHVEG-1; genus EX4572-165. The sequence continues at coordinate 10,903 of CAYOTP010000038.1, forward strand.
AATCATAACCCCTAGATCACATCCGCAAAGTTTTTTTTCATATTTATTTTTTTTAGTGATTCTTTATTGTGCTGGATAGGACATAGTTATTTCATTCATAAATTTTTTTATGAATTCATGCTGTTGTGGGAATTATTTCCTTGCTATTATTATTGAAAATACCTAATTTCTTTCTTTTGATGATGCTTGCTTTTGGAATAACTAAGAAATCATGTTCATCATGGTCTAGACTAAATCCATGGACGAGTCGAATCTTTTCGTCATCTTCATTGACAACAAGGCCACATTGAACTGTCGGAGAGAGCTGAAAGGTTTCTTTTGATAATTCTTCTTCCTCAAATGCAAACGCATCATTCCAAATAATTGCGATAATATCGTAGTTCATAAAATCGTTTCTCTTTTTGACATGGTATTTGCTACTAGTATTAAGATGTTATTAACCCTTTTAATTTATCCGTTTAGTTTTTTTTAGTATTCTGAGCATCTAGATTAATTGAAAAAATAGTAATCGATTTTTTTTGAATTTTGTATCCTCATTTTTTACGCCATTCCCATTATTTTACTAATGGCATATCCAGCGACCCAAATGCCTGAAAGAATGAGGATCATTACTACTATCTCCCACCGTTTCATAATGTATCCTATTAATACTTTAGATAGTTATAAGATAAATTTTTTTTGATTTTTAGCATCTTTATGTGGAATCATTTAATAAAATCTTTTGAAAAGAAAGAAAAAAAGATGATGATTTGAATTGTTTTTGTGTGTCTAAATAGAAAAAATCATGTAAAACCAGTAGAAAATCATCGATCCCGACAATGTATATACTATGGTAGAACAAATCTTATCGATTAGTCTTTGAGACATATTCATAGCGCATCCATCACAAAATAATCTAACCAATAAGGGGTTAAAATACATTTTTTGTTTGTGAATACGTAAATGCATATTCGATAACCTACTTACAAAAACAATTTTGTTAAAAAGAAAATTAAAAATGAAGGAGAAGATTGATTGAAAAAATAAATTTTCATCAGCTTTTCTTCTCTTTATCCTTTTTTACTTCATATTCTGCATCGATTGTTTTTTCATCCTTATCGGATGGATGACCCGTCCATGTTTCTTGTTGACTTGATGCTGAAGCATTCTGTTGGTTAGGACCAGATTGACTTTGCTGCTGAGCTGCTGCTTGTTGAGCTGCTTCTTGATAAACTCTTGTGCCAACTTCTTGAAGGGCTTTCTGTGTTGCTTCGGTCTTTTCCTTGATCTTATCTATGTCATCACCGGTTAAAGCCTCTTGAAGTTCTTTTATTGTATCCTCGATTTTTTGTTTCTCATCATCTGTGATCTTTTCTTTCAGATCCTCAATTGTCTTTTTAGCCGTGGCAACAGTTGCATCACCGGTATTTCGTACTTCGATTTTTTCTTTGCGTTTTTCATCTTCAGCTTTATGGGCTTCAGCGTCTTTTTTCATTTTTTCAATTTCATCATCAGAAAGTTTCGTTGATCCAGTTATTCGAATGGATTGTTCTTTTCCAGTTCCCTTATCCTGTGCTTTCACATTAAGGATACCATCTGCATCAATATCAAAAGTTACTTCTATCTGTGGAATACCTCGAGGTGCTGGAGGAATGCCATCTAAATGAAATCGTCCAAGGCTTTTATTGTCCGATGCCATTGGCCGTTCTCCTTGTAACACATGAATATCTACACTTGTTTGATTATCTGCTGCTGTGGAAAAGATCTTACTTTTTTTGGCTGGAACTGTCGTGTTACGCTCAATCAGAGGAGTTGCTACGCTACCAAGGGTCTCAATACTTAACGTCAATGGAGTTACATCCAAAAGAACGATATCTCTATCCACATCACCAGAGAGTACACCTCCCTGTATTGCTGCACCAATGGCAACACATTCCATGGGATCGACATTTCGTTTTGGTTTTCTACCAAATACTTTTTCAACATGTTGCTGAACGTAAGGGATTCTAGTGGTGCCGCCAACTAAAACGATATGGTCAATATCATTTGGTTTCAATTTTGCATCTTCAAGAGCTTGCTTACATGGTTTTTCTGTTCTTGCGACCAAGGGCGTTATGAGCTCTTCGAATTTTGCTCGGGTTATTTTCATTTCCAAATGTTTTGGTTCGTTATCAATAACAGTGATGTAGGGTAGATTGATGTCTGTTTGTTTTTTTGAGGATAGTTCCTTTTTAGCTTCTTCTGATGCTTCATATAATCGTTGCAATGCCTTTGTATCCTTTTTTAAATCGACGTTATGTTGTTTTTTGAATTCAGCTGCAATGTATTCCATAAGCGTTTCATCCATGTCACTACCACCAAGTTTAGTGTCACCATTTGTGGATAGGACTTCAAAGACACCTTCACCAACTTCCATTAACGTAATATCAAATGTTCCCCCGCCAAAATCATATACTGCAATGGTATGATCCCCTTCTTTATCTAGACCATATGCTAAGGATGCTGCAGTGGGTTCATTGATGATTCTTTTTACGTTTAATCCAGCAATTTTCCCTGCATCTTTTGTTGCTTGTCGTTGATCATCATTAAAATATGCAGGGACAGTGATCACTGCATCGGTAACCGTCTCACCGATGTAATCCTCTGCATCCTTTTTGATTTTCTGAAGGATGAACGCACTGATCTGTTCGGGTGAATAACTTTTATCATGTAACTTGATTTTTTCACCAGATCCCATCTTTCGTTTTATTCTATGTACGGTACCTTCGGTGTTGGTAACTGCTTGTCTTTTTGCAGGTTCTCCAATCAATCGTTCACCATCTTTAGTGATAGCTACAATTGATGGAAAATAGGTATTTCCTTCCGCGCTTTTGATTATGGTTGGTTTTCCGCCTTCCATAACTGCGACTTCTGAATTGGTTGTTCCTAAATCTATTCCAATAATTTTTCCCATAATATCATTTCTCCTCACGATTTTTGTTTTTTGCCACCACGACATGTGACGGACGAATAATTGAATCTTCTATCTTATATCCTTTCTTGACTTCTTCAATGATGATATTATCATCACAATTTTCTTGTTCAATAGTGGTGACAGCATGGTGCAACATATGATTAAAGGGTTTGCCGATGCATTCGATATAGGACACTTGTTCTTCATTGAAAAAATGTTCTATTTGTTTAAGGATGAGACGAAGTCCTTCTTTTGGATCATCGTCTTGTAATGCTTTTAGAAGTAATTCTTTAACATCGATAAATTCTGATAGATAAATCTGTTTGATTTCAGTTTCTGTTTGTTTAAGGTTCTTTTCAACTCGTTTTTGATAATTCTGATAATCTGCATAACTTCTCAATAATTTATCTTTCGTTTCACAGAGTTGATTCTTTGTTTCAGTTAAATCTTCTTCCAGTTGCAAAATTCGCTTTTTATATTCTTTAATTTTTTCATCTTTTTTAGATACTTGGTTATTAATTTGTTTTTTTGAGGTAGCAGACGTATTTTTTGCTGACATAATTCCTACATCTCCCAATACCAATATATAAAAAAGAAAAGAAAAAAAGATGAATGTAACGGTCTTACATCATCCCAGGTGGCATTCCGCCCATTCCGCCTGCTCCAGGTGGCATTCCACCGCCACCGTCACCACCGCCTTTTGAGGCGATGACATCGTCGATACGAAGAATCATTGTTGCGGCTTCAGATGCTGCAAGGATTTCTTGTAAGCTGACTCGTAATGGTTCAACAACTTTTTGTTTGACCATATCGTCAACTTTTCCTTGCAATACATTGATACCAGCATATTTTTCTCCTTTACTATGGGCATTACGGATTTCTAGCATCATATCGATTGGATCAAGACCTGCGTTTTCTGAAAGGGTCTTTGGGACGATTTCAATAGCGTCAGCAAATGCTTCAATTGCCATTTGTTCTCTGCCACCGACAGATGGTGCATATTCTCTAAGCGCCATGGCAACAGCAATAGATGCTGCACCTCCACCAGGAGTCATTTTTCCATCTTCTAAGGCTACTTTTACAACGGATAAGGCATCATGTAGTGCTCGTTCAAGTTCATCGGTGATATGTTCTGTGGTTCCTCTAAGAAGAATTGAAACAGCTTTCGGATTCTTTGCTTCTGTGACAAAGGTCATCTTATCATCACCGATCTTTCGTTCTTCGACAATTCCAGCATTTCCAAGATCTGATGAGGATAATCCATCTAGGTTTGCCACGATTTTTGCACCTGTTGCTTTAGCAAGTTTTTCCATGTCGCTTTTCTTAGCACGGCGAACAGTGTAAATTCCTTCTTTTGCAAGGAAGTGTTGTGCGATATCGTCAACGCCTTTTTGACAGATAATTACAGTTGCTCCGCTCTTTTTGGCTTTTTCCACCATTTTTTTGATCATGGATTCTTCTTCATCTAAAAAGGCTTGGAGTTGAGTGGGATCTTGAATTTGGATACGTGCATCAACTTCTGTTTTTTTAACTTCAAATGCGGCATTAATTAATGCAATCTTTGCATTTTTCACCTGAACTGGCATGCCTTCATGTACTCGTTCTTTATCAAGGATTATACCATCGATGATTTCAGTTTTACTAATGCCACCACCCTGTTTTTTCTGAATTTGGATGTTATCAAGGTCGATAATGGTTTCTTTTCCACGTTTTTCAGCAACTTTAGTGACCGCATCAACGATTACTTCTGCAAGAGCATCCTTTTCACTACTTGCATTTTTACTAGCCATTGATGTTTTAGCGATATTTAACAAGGTTTCTTTGTCGTTAGGTTTGATATCAATTGCAAGTTTATTTAAGACTTCAATAGCCTTTTTAGCAGCCAACTGATATCCGCTGTTAATGACTGTTGGATGGATATTTTGATCCAAGAGCTCGCCTGCTTCTTTCAAGAGTTCACCAGTGAGAACCACTGCTGTTGTAGTTCCATCACCGCATTCTTCATCTTGGGATTTTGCAACTTCGACAATCATTTTTGCTGCGGGATGTTCCACATCGATTTCTTTTAAAATTGTAGCTCCATCGTTGGTGATTACTACATCACCCATAGAATCAACAAGCATCTTGTCCATACCTTTTGGGCCAAGTGTTGATTTAACTGATTCAGATATAGCACGTGCTGCTGCGATATTGTTTTCCTGAGCGTTTTTTCCTCGTTCTCTTTTTGTTCCTTCTCTTAAGACAATTATTGGTTGTTGTCCAGACATCATAATATATTTCACCTCTCCTAAATAGTTACTTTAGAATTGATTGGCAATACAAACACTACTATATAAGCTTAACTGTCTTTTCAGTAGTTCCGAAAGTGGTCAAAAACAAGAGAAATTCGAGATAGAAACAGGATATAAAAAGATTTTGATATGGGGAAAAACAGGATTTCTTATCTGTTGGGGATAAAAATAAGAGGTTTTTTACTAAAAATAGTGATTATAGATCTATTATATATTAAGGAGAAAAGAAGAATTAAGAGTTGAAGTGAGGTAATATATTATCCTGCCCCGGGATCTATTGTATATAGTATAGTTCCAAAGTATTTTGAGGTTATCAGATGGTCTTCTTTTACTTTTCCAAAGAGAGCGAGCCAAATAAGAATATCTGCAAGTAACCAGAGGTTATACAATAATACTGAAAACATGAAGTAGAATAGTCGGATGAGGTAGTTTTTAGATGTTGTTTTTGGTAGGAATGAGTGTTTTTTGACTTTGTAACTTGATTCAATTCATTATA
>CAYOTP010000039.1:0-16185 GCA_964406955.1 uncultured Thermoplasmatales archaeon
GATAATGCCGATTTTCCAGGATCAATCAAAAATTAGAAAGTGGCGAAGTTAAGTATATAAATCAACTACAGGAATTTTACGATATTTTCAAAAAAATATGTTAGATTCCATACGTTATTGAGCATGTTCGAGGCGTGCATAAAATGAAAACAACAAATGAACCCGTAATGATCTGCCATGAACTCAAAGATACCTGCAACATTATTTTTTTTCCTCCTTTAACATAATATTATAGTCTTGTTCTCTTTTATTTTTGCATTGGATGAACACATCTCAACGAAGAAAAAAAAGATTCCAAACGAGGATTGAAAAACCGATGGAGAAACAGCTCAATTCCTCTGTTCTTCGGCATGGTCACCTCCAATGATGACCACATACTCTCAAATCCATGTTCATCCCTGGCTTTCACTCGAATCCTATATGAATCCCAACTCGACCAACTATGAGAAATCTCCTGCGTGGAATCCGACGGGAACGGACCCTGCCAGCCACTACTCGTTCCATCACCCCAATCCACAATAAATGATACCTCATCACCATCAACGTTTCATTAACCAATGGCTCTTTATAACAGAAGAAAATGAACATCTTTCTCATTTTTTATAAAACAGAAGTAATGGAAGTTATAACTTATTAAAATAAGTAGTAAACCTTATATAAGTAAAAATACGTATATTACTTAAGGTAATAGCTATGACAAATATGACGCTTGCAATACCCGAAGAACTTCATAAGATAATAAAGAAACATAAAGAAATTAAATGGACTGAAATAGCCAGACAAGCCATGTGGGACCAAGCAAGAAAACTCGAACTCATGGATGATATTCTCTCAAAAAGTGAATTAACAGATAAAGATGCTATTGAAATTGGTAGAAAGATTAAACGTGAAATAGCTAAGAAACATGGTTTGGTTAAATGAGATTGGTAATAGATACAAGTAGCATAATTTCTGCTCTTATTAAAAATGGAATTTCAAGAAGAATTATTTTTTCACGAGCAATCCAGTTTATAACACCAGATCATACTCTTAATGAAATCTCAAAATATAATGAATTAATACGTAAAAAAGCCAAAATTAAATCTAACGAATTTGATATTGTCTTTAATCTATTTTTTGAAAAGATTACAATCATCCCTAATGAGGAATATAAGGAATTTATTAATTCAGCAAAGGCATATATCGATGATATAGAGGATGTGCCATTTATTGCGCTATGTCTTACCTCAAAGGCTGATGGTATTTGGAGTGATGATACTCATTTTAAAACAAAAAAAGAAATAACAATTTATCGAACAAGAGAGTTGGCTCTTGCGTTTAAGTCTGCTAGAAAATAAACTATGTCAGATGTACGCCGTAAGATCCTTTTGCAACATATCAGAATTTATAGTTAAGTACGTAATATTTAGGACTTATCATTCGGTTATTTTTTGTATGGTGTCTTTTATGTTCATAAGTCCTAATTGATTGGTTGTTGATTATAAATCTGAGTAAACAATCCTGTAGATAACAAAAAAAATCTTCCAAATCTCATCATGCATACATCCATTCCCATCATCAAAACGACTTACCAATCAACCAATTCATCATAACGCAACCTATGAAAAGATGTATCACTATCAGCAAAACAAACATTTACCACCTCACATCAAATAAGACAACAACTTCCCCCACTATCTAATAACTAAAAATATAGGCGTAAATGGTATTTAAATGGTTTTTTTTACGAATAACGGACCAGAAAAATAGTATCCACCACAATATTTACATCTTTAACCTGCATAACATGAAAAGAAAGAGAAAAAAAGAGTGTTTTACTGATCAAAGGTCTTTGCAATTGTCGCATATTTTTCTAGCTTTTCCTTTGGCATTACTTTGACTTTTTTCATTGCTAGATCAAAATGCTTCTTTTGGACCTTTAACTTCTCAAGATGTTCTTTATCTAATGGATTTCCAGTTGATATGTATTCTCGGATACTAGCCATGACTGCTTCATTACAGATGCTAGCGATATCAGCACCAGTATACCCCCGTGTTTTTTCTGCAAGCTTGTTTAAATCAACATTTGAAGCTAATGGCTTTCTTTTTGTGTGAATGGAAAAGATCTCTTTTCTAGCGGCGTTGTCTGGTGTTGGGATGGAGATGAGTTTATCAAATCTACCTGCTCGAAGAAGAGCTGAGTCAATGATGTCAGGTCGGTTTGTGGCAGCGATAACAATTACATCTTTTAATAATTCCAATCCGTCTAATTCGGTGAGAAGTTGACTGATCATTCGTTCAGTGACTTGACTAGACCCACAACTCTCTCCCCTTGTTGGTGCTATTGCATCAAGTTCATCAAAGAAGATGATACAAGGTGCTGCTTGTCTAGCTTTCCGGAAAGTTTCCCTGATTGCTTTTTCACTTTCACCAACCCATTTGTTCATGAACTCAGGTCCTTTGACGCTGATGAAATTCGCTTCACTTTCTGAAGCCACGGCTTTTGCTAATAGGGTTTTCCCGGTTCCTGGTGGGCCATAGAGAAGGATTCCTTTTGGTGGTTGCGCGTCCATGTGTGAAAAGACAGTTTCATATTTCATTGGCCATTCCACAGATTCCTGTAACTCTTGTTTTGATTGGGAAAGTCCTCCAATGTCAGCCCAGGTCACATTTGGTGATTCGATGATTACTTCTCTCATCGCAGTTGGCGTCAGTGATTTGAAAGCTTCGTAGAAATCATCATCAGTCACTTGAAGTTTGTTAAGGATTTCAGCTGGGATGGAATCAAGGTCCAAGTCGATCTGAGGAAGTATCTTTCGTAACGTTCGCATCGCTGCTTCCTTACTGAGTGCTTGCAAGTCTGCTCCTGAATAGCCATGGGTGATTTCTGAATATTTTTCTAGATTCACGTTTTCAGATAAAGGCATTCCTCTGGTATGAATCTCAAGGATTTCTTTACGGCCTTTTCGATTGGGTATGCCTATCTCTATTTCCCTGTCGAATCGACCTGGTCTTCGTAGAGCAGGATCCAGTGAGTTCACTCTGTTTGTCGCTCCGATAACAATGACTTTTCCACGTTCTTTTAATCCATCCATGATTGCAAGGAGTTGAGCAACGACCCTGCGTTCCACGTCACCATGGGTCTCTTCTCTTTTTGATGCAATGGAATCGATTTCATCAATGAATATGATTGATGGTGTGTTTTCCATTGCTTCATTGAAAATATTTCGAAGGTTTTCTTCGCTTTGTCCATAGTATTTGCTCATGATTTCAGGTCCAGATAGGGTGAAAAAGTTAGCATTTGATTCATGGGCGACAGCTTTCGCAATAAGCGTTTTTCCGGTTCCTGGTGGGCCTTGAAGAAGCACTCCTTTTGGTGGTTCTATACCCATTTTTTCGAAGAGTTCTGGATGTTTCAATGGGAGCTCTATCATTTCTCTAACTTGTTTGATCTCGTCGTTAAGACCACCGATATCCTCATAGGAAATTTTTGGTATTCTTTGCTCTTCAGGTCTTGTTGGTTTTTCGCTAATGGTTATTGCAGTCGTTTGTTGGATGATTGCACTTTCGGTTTGACTGCTAAGTTTTGTTACCACAAGATCTATTTTTCTTCCCATGACGGTGAGTTCGATGAGATCTCCTCTTGACACAACTCTTCCTTCAAGTATTTGGGAAAGATATTCTTCTCCTCCGATGAGTTTGAGTTCTTCAGTTGGAGCAAGCGTGATTTTTTGTGCTGGTTTAACCATTGTTTTTTGAACACTCACTTTATCATCAATGCCGATGCCAGCATTTTTTCTAATGGTTGCATCTATCCTTATGGTTTCTGTATTGGTGTCTTCTGGATAACCTGGCCAGACGATACAAACGGTTTTGTTTTTTCCAGTGATGCTCACTGCATCTCCGGGGATAATGTGTGACTGATCTAGGATATGCTGATCAATTCTTGCGATACCCCGTCCACTGTCACGTGGTTTTGCTTCTTTGACTTTTACGATGTATTGATCATGGTTTTTCATAGTGTTAACCTCTTATTTTAAAAAATTAAAGAATGTTTTAATGTTTTAGTCGATGTTGATCTTGTTTCCTTTTTTCTTGTTTTTGCGTTTTTTCAATGTGATGCTTAAGACTCCGTTGTTGTATTTTGCTTCGACAGGTTTTCTGCTGATTTCAGCAGGGAGATCTATTTCTTTTTTGACTCCTCTTTCTGGGTGATTTACGGTGAGAAGGAGTGAGTCTTTCGTAAGTTCGACATCTATGTTTTCTTTGTCAACTCCTGGTATTTCTGCGGTGATATAGATTTCTTTTTCTGCATCAATGACATCGATGAACGGTTCTTTTTCTGCTTGCAATTCCGGTGGTTTTGGTGTATATTGTGAAATCTTTTCGTTATCGTTGCTGAATTCTTGATAATGGGGTTTTCCATCTGGTCCAACATGGTATGACCATCCGTATATGAGTGGTTTATCCCCGAATTGTTTGTTGTAAAGTTCATTCGGATTGTTCTGATTGAACATATTCATTTCTTGTTGCATTCTTCTGATTTGTTCTTCGAAGATATCAAAGATATCACTATGTGATTGGTTGAACGAATTATTGAAGAACCTATCGAATGGATTGGTTGGTTTTCTTTCTTTTCTATCTTTATTGTTTGGGTCTTTTTCGTTATTCATGTTTATCTTACCTCTATTTGTTTGTATTTTTTTATTTTGGTCAACTTTAAGTTGACACTATACACTGTATAGGTACCACTATAAAAAGATTTCTATTTTTGTTGATTTTAGACTGACAAATTTAATGAAAAATCGAAAAATTTATATTTTAGTTAAAAGAATATGTAATACATGGCTTATAAAATCCACTTGAAAAAAGTTAGAACTCCTGCGCCAGGGGATCTCGTTGAAGATATCGATTTTATTTGTCAATCATTTGGTTATTTCTCTCAAAGGGATAAAAACAATACGGCAGGAAGAATATTTCGTTTACTTGTTAAAGACTCTGGTGAGGGGCTAACTAGTGATGAAATCGCTATTCAACTGGATCTAAGCCGCGGAGCAATTATCTATCATTTGAACAATTTTATGGCTGCAGGCCTCGTTGTCAAAGAACGAAATCGATATAGACTTCGATCGCAAAGTCTTCAAAAAAGTATCGAAGAAATCAGACAAGATACCCAACGAATTTTTAATCAAATGCTAAAAATAGCCCAAGAAATCGATGACGAACTTGGAAACTTTTACCGGTAGATTGGAAAAAAAATAAAATCTATAACCAATAGGATTACAAATCTCCTTTTACCAATTATATTAGACAACCAGTTGCACCATGCTTTTCAAAATAGTTCTGATGATATTCTTCAGCAGGATAAAATTCAGATGCTGCAACAATTTCTGTTACAATCGGTTTTTTATATTTCTCCGATTTTTCCAACTTCCTTTTTGATTTTTCAGCTTCAGATCGTTGTTTTTCATTATAATAAAAAATAACGGATCGATATTGGGATCCAACATCAAGTCCTTGCCTATTCTTTTGCGTTGGATCATGAATCTTCCAAAAGATGTCTAATAATTCGTCATAGGAAACAATATTTTCATCAAATTCAATAAAAACAGTTTCAGCATGTCCAGTTTTGTTAGTACATACTTCTTCATAAGAGGGATTTTTTGTTGATCCGCCCATATATCCCACTGTTGTTTTTGTTACACCTTTTATTTGATCAAAAGTGTATTGCACTCCCCAGAAACATCCTGCTGCAAAAGCTCCCAATGCCATGGTTTATAGTTAGACTCTTATCCCATATTAATTTTGTTAATGTTGTTCTGCTACTGTTGACACCACGATAATAGATATTTATGATGAAAGATTTGATGGATATCAATTTGAAAAAGTTTAATAAATTATTTTTCTTTAAGATTTTTTTAGAATAAATAAATTCCAATGCCCAAACCAATAAAAAAGCTAATTGCAATATCGATTACAAACCCGATTTTCTCCTTTTTATTCATACGCCATTCCCTCTTCTTTTGCCAACGTCTGCAATTGTTTTAATGCAGTATATAACATGATTTTTACTTCCTCATGCTTAAGTTCTGATAATTGGATGGCTAGTTTTCTTATTTGCAGCATAGTACTGATGATTTCGGATTTTTCTTCATTGATTATTTCAGAGAGCATGTTTCGAAATTGGTTGATTTTTTCTTCCATTTCCTTTGCATGTTTTTTGATGTTATTGAGTTGTTCTATGCCGTTTTCAGTGGTTTCATAAACGGTTTTTGATCGTTGTTCGACTTTTGTTATTTCGATAAGCCCTTCATATTCTAATTTAGTCAGGAGTGGATAAATCGTTCCTTTACTTGGTGTCCATGCCCCTTGGGTTTTTTTTGTGATTTCTTTGAGAATATCATATCCAGATTTTGGTTTTTTATGTAAAGTGTGAAGGATGTATGCAGAAAGAATTCCTCTTTGTTTTCCAGATTTTGTTTGAAAATTAAAGATTGTTGTCATTATTTTTTTATGAAGCAGTCTTTCCTATTTATATATTTCGATATAGAACAGTTCGGTATCGATATATTTATATATTGACGATAAATAATAGATACCATAGAATTAAAAAAACATCTCGTATTCATAATCCAACTTCAATTGGGGAGAAAGAACCAAAACATGTTAGATAAAATCGGCACTCAGGTAGAAAAACACCCATACTTCATTATTCTTTTAACATTGCTTATCACTATTGCTTTTTCTCTAAATATCCCAAGTATTAGTATGAATACCTCCACAGAAGATTTCATGCCGGATTCAGAAATCGCGAATGCAAACAGCCGGGTTAGCGACTACTTCGGAAAAAATCAAGATATCGTCATGATCCTCACCGAACATAAATCAAATGAAAACGTACTCACTCCGAAATCAATCAGAAACCTCCATTCCATTTCTCAACAACTCTCTGAAAACAAAGATATTGAAACAGTGATGAGTTTTACTAATTTTATCGAAATGATCTGTGGTATGGAATATAACAAATCCATTGAAAAAAGCACAGATGTTCAAATTCAAACCGTGTTAAATGATATTCTCAACGATCCTGATTTTGAAGAAAAACCATTGTTAAAAACCACTGATCCTTCAGAGGACTATGAATGCAGGCGCTTTCCTCGAATATCAAAGGAAAAATCATTTCAAAGTGCAGATATCAAAAATGCATATATCCATCAGCAAAAAGAATGCATTACCTTTACCGTAGAAGTCTATGACCTCTCAGACTTAACTGATCACATCACAAAACGGTTCTTTCCACTCAACGTTATGGAATGGTCAATTTCTTTTACCAATCAAATCGGTCCAAAAGAACTCCAAGACATTGACTATCGAATTGCAGCTCATTTAGAACCAAAAAACGAACTATGGACCATTGGAGATGGCATTTTTATAAATCTAAGAAACATTGTTTCCCAAATAAGAGAAAAGGAACTTTTTAACATCTTCAATTCATCCGTTGTTTTATGGATTTCTCCTCCCGGATCAGATGTTTCATTTCCCATTGAGCTATCCACTGCAGAATTGTCTTTTGAACATAAACAAAATAAGATAACCTGGACCGTTAATAGATCTGAATTAGGTAAGTATGGAATCGCACCTGAAAATGATGGATTTGGAATCCCTGCTCGACTTGGTAACTTTTCCACTTCATTTAGGTATTATCAACTTCCCTATATTCGCCTCCCCTGGTTGCGTATTAACGTAAAGATGCAAACCATTCAAAATACTATTGATCTCCTGCAACATCAACCAATTTTATCAAAAATATCAAGCGGCATGATGGAAAGGTTCTCTTCGCTTTCATGGGAAGAATTTGATGATATGCAAACCATGCTTTCAAACAATGACAACACCATTAATGAGATATCACTTACTGCTGTTGAATCTTGGTGGATTATATCTGATATTGCCCCAGACATGGGTGTGTCTGAAGAAATCGTTTTCATCAAACCAAGTTTCATGGATGATCTAAAAACCTCGGTACTTACGTTTCTTCCAAAAAATCATGAACCGGGTAAATCCGCTCAACGAACCCTTCTTATGGCGTTTGTAGATGGAAGCCTTCCTGAAGAAGAACGAAAAAATATTGTTGAATCATTAATTCAAGAAATCAATGAAGTTGAATCTCATTCTGATTTCATCTTGAAAACAGCAGGTAACACTCAATTGTCCATTGAAATTGATGAAGTGTCCATGGAATCAAATAAGATCATTATGCCCTCGATTTTCATTGCTATTATCATTTTGTTATTTATCACATTTCGTAAAGCAAGTTACATGTTCCTTCCATTAATTGGCCTTTCATTATCAATTATATGGGTTTTTGGTACCATGGTTCTTTTAGGCATTAATTTTAACATGATGTATGTTGCCTTGGTCCCACTCTTACTTGGACTTGGCGTTGATTATTCCGTTCACATGTTTCATAATTACAGATCAGAACTTTCAAGAGGAAAAACTGTGGCTCAAGGTATTAAGTCATCTATTCGGGAAATTGGAACAGCACTTTTCTTAGCAACTATTACTACGGTGATAGCCTTTCTTTCGTTTTTAACTGCCACCATAAAACCAATTCAAGATTTAGGATTGCTTTCAGCAATTGGTATTATTTTCACATTTATCATCACATTAACATTTCTTCAAGCAATACGATTTCTCATTGACACGAAATGGAAACCTAAACAAACTAAAACAACAAAAAATTATCTTGAAAAATGGTTACAAAAACTCTCAATCGTGCTCATTCATCATTCAAAAAAGGTCATCGTTATTGCATTGGCAATTTCAGCAGCAATGGGCATAGCAGCATTACAGGTCGAAACATCTTTTGATATGGCAAGCATGCTTCCAGAAGATAATCCCACCATTGAAATTTTTGATGAAATCGGTCAAACATTTCCCTTTTCAGGAATGGATCAGGAATATGTGCTCATTGAAGGAGATATTGCCACTATAAACACGTTAGCTGGCGTAAGAAAAACAGTAGAAAATATCTATGGAAACGATTACGTTGCCGAAAAACCAAATGGTGAGCAAAAAATCATTTCTATTATATCAATTATAGATGATGCCGTTGAACAAAATAAAAGTTTGCAGAATAGGTTTGATCTAAATCAAAATAATATTCCATCAACTGAAGAAAACGTCAAAGAATTCTTTTCATATTTACTTAGTCACAAGCAATATGAAGATGACATGAAATCAGTTCTTCACAAAAACGAGGAGTCATTTGATGCTACCGTTATCAGAGTGTATACCAATGGAGATGCATCAGCTGAGCATGGTGAGGGTGGAAGTGGAAAAGGACAAGTATTATACAATCAACTCAATGAAGACATTTCAGGACTTGATGGCTTACAAGTAACGGTTACTGGATCTGAAACACTTATGTTTGTTACTGCGCAATCATTAACAGAAAGCCAGATCAGTTCAACCGTGATTTGTATTATTCTTGCCGCAATCGTGCTTCTTATTGTTTTTAAAAATCTACTGTTAAGTCTATTTACTCTTATTCCAGTATTGTTATCTATTGGTTGGATTCTTGGAACCATGTATTTTATAGGTTTAGATTTAAACATAATGACGGTGATGATTACCTCAATTACTATTGGGTTAGGTGTAACCTATGCGATTCATGCCGTGCAACGCTTTCGATTAATTGCAGATACAACAGGAGATGTTGATAAAGCCGTGTCTTCAACGGTGAGTCATACGGGTGGAGCATTAATTGCTTCTGCGGTAACAACGGTTGCTGGCTTTGGGATTCTGATGCTGGCACCAATAACGCCTCAACAACAATTTGGTTTGATCTCATCAATTACCATTGTGTATTCATTGTTGACCACCATTCTTATTTTACCGCCATTGCTAAAATTATGGGCGGAATGGCGAAAACGGAAAAAAGGATTCGTTATTACAAAACCGAAAGATTGATAAGGATAAATCGTTAAAAAGGAAAAAAGATAAAACCCCAGTTGTGTTTGACCATATGGTAGGGATTTACCGTGGATGAAAAAGATAAAGAAGCATTCCTCAAAGATTTCAAAGAAGCAAAATTAGAAACAAAACTTGACATGTGGTTTTATGCCCTTGATCAAGAGGCAATTTGGGAAGAGGCTTTAGATGAAATGTCAAAAATCGCTCGGATCAAACAATTAAAAGAAATGCAGGCGAAATCCTAATGACAACGATTTGCAGGTATGGTGAATAGTATGAATGAGGATGATAAAAAACAATTCATAGATGAATTCAAGAAAGCAGAAGGTTCAGAAAAACTTGACATGTGGGATTTTGCCCTTGGTCAGCAGGTTCTTTGGGAAAAAATCATCGCTGAAATGCAAGATATAGCCCATGAATTAGGTGTTGATAAAAAACTAGAGAAAATGATGAATGAAGAACTTAAAAAAGCGGAATCATAATATTTTTTCTAAAATAGTTTTCAAAAAAAAAACATATTTATTGGGCATGTATCATAATACAAGTTCTCTAAATATTCTTGTGTGACGCAACCTTTTCTTTCTTTTCACAACCTTAAATCCATATGTTTCATATAACGCTTGAGCAGCTATTCTATTTGGATTACTTGAAGTATACAACCGAAAATATTTTTTCCCATGGTTTTTCGCTATTTTTATAGAACCTTCAATCAACTGTTTACCAATACCTCCACCTCTGCATTCCGGATCGACACATAACCAAGCTAACCAGATTGCTTCATCCTTATCTTTTACATATGAATATAGTCCTGTTGTTCCGACAACGTATTTGTGTTCATCTAGTGCCACCCAAAAATTCGATATAAAATAAACACTGGATGGATGCATGATCTTTTTTACTACCCAATGATGTTGATGTTTAAATGCCCAAAATGATAAGCGTTCTTTCACATTTCTTGATGGAAAAACGTTTGATATAAGCGTTTAAGCTTTTTTTATCACCTTTTAGCAAGAAGACCACCTCACTTCATTGGGTGGATGAATTGCTTATCATATTTAATAATGAAAGCTTTATTTTTTCTATTTTAACGGACCTGGCGGGGTTCGGAATTTCACTTAACACTTCCAGCATATACAACGTTGTTAATGACAATTTTAGCGTAAGGAATAGGAGTCGGATTTGTTAAATTATATATAGTGCCTGATTTTTCTATTTACACTCAATTTTCAGTTTCATTACTTTTGAAAAATCGGTGAGTATATGTTTATCTCTTATCTCAAATATGCATGGTTTTGATTTTCCCACATTCTTTGTTGATTTGATTTTATCCTTCATATCTTTACTTATATCTAATTTAAACAAGTTTTCAATGTACTTCTCTGGAAAATACACGGTTGCTTGTATAAATCCCTTCCATGCTGACATCCAAACTATTGTTCTTTTCTTCTTTTGTACTTTACATAACCATGCTTTTCCATCACGATAATATCTCCACTCATACAACAGTTCATTCTTGTTGAATAGTTCTAACAGCATGACATATGATTCATACGATTTATCCAAGATCAATCGAAGTACATTATCGTCAGGATAAATGCGTTCATCTCTTAATTCGATAGTATTTATCGTTTCCATCTTTTCATTTCCGTCCTATTAACATAGTTGAGCAAATGACTTTTGTTTCTAGTATTTCATTTTCTTCTTCTTGCTTTTTAATGTATTCTAGAAACAAAGTGCTTTTTTCAGGATATTTTTCGATTAACTCTTGACAACGTTTTTTCACTTTTTGAAATATATGATCATCAGTAGATTTGATTTCATCATCAGTAACAATAATTTCATCTCTTAACTTCATTCCAGCTTGAGTAATTTGTTTAAGAATAGATGATCTCTTTTCCATTAAGGGATGGGAAAAACTACTTTCATCTTCAATATATCCATCATCAATGAGTACCAGTCCATGTTCATTAAAACACTTTGAAATGGTTGATAACGTAGAAAAATAATTCCCAAAAACTGGTCCAATCGCTCCAAGGATTATTATATCAAAGTCTTTTAATTCTGTTACCCTTTTTCGAATATCCCCTACTTCAAATTGACAGCGTTTTTCAACTCCATATTCTTTTGCTTTTTTCGTTGCTTCTTTAATGAACTCTTCAATGGCATCAATACCAACGCAAGCACAATTGAATTTTTTAGCTAATCTTACTGAAATAACTCCTTTTCCACATCCTAAATCAAGTATCTTTAGATTTGAATGATTGCTTGTGTGCTTACAAAGTAATTTAATGATACTCTCTGAAGATGCCCCAATTTCCCACAAATCTTGTAATATATAAGGCAAAAAGGGAAATAGGCGACTATCTGAACCATCCAATGATGTAACAACACTTTTTTCTACACTCGTCATAGTTAATGATCCCCTCGGATCGATCTATCGTCTACCATTTCAAAAATAATTAACGTTGCGTATTAAACAATTTTCGTGAAACGGTAGATGAACTAGCAATTTTTCTGTTTGCCTTTCGTGTTTCATTTCAAATTTTTTTCTAATAATTTATCAAAGCGACTGTCCATGCAGATACTAATATCCGTTGTAACAAATGTTCCATTATAAAATAAACTAAAAATAGTAGCAGGGCTTGGCGCTGATTGAGCCTGCTTCATTGTTTCAAGTTTAATAATCTTATACGGTAAATTTCGTTTCTTAGCGGTTTCAATCAACGAAGTCTTTGCATGAAATTCTGCAAAAGGGCATCTATTTGAAAAATAGACAACTATTCCTTTTTTGTCAGGGCATTCTCCGCTGAGTACGGATTCTTTGAACTTAGGAGTTATCGCATCCGGATCCATTTTTAAAGCTAACAGACTGAAACCAGAGGATATCTTCTCACATTCGACAAAGCCTTGTCTTAATAACCATTTTGTGTCACTCATAAAATGAAATTTCTTTGTTCCAACGACGGTTACTAGTCCGCTCTTTCCTTGTTTTTTTGCATCTTCAATAACTGTGGTCAACAATGCTTTCCCATAGCCATTTTTCTTGTATTTTCCAGAAACCCAAAAACAGTTTATCAATAGATAATTAGCTGCTTCAATTGGAACCCATCCCTTTTCAGCAGGACCATATTCAATAAAGACTTTTGCTCTCGCATCAATTCTTCGGAAAACATAACCATTATCAAATTCTTTTCTTAGCCAATCTTTTTTTAGTTCATAACTTTCTAAACATTTCTTATCTGAAATTGCACAGCAAATATGTTCATCTGCAATATTATCCGTATTCAGATCAATCAATTTTTCCATAGTTTTCACCTTTTTCCTTAGTTGGTATGATTCCTAACATTTAGCCGAGGTGACCCTTAGGGGAAAGTGAAACGTTCCCTTGAGTCGAAAAAAGACTGCACCTTATTTCTTAACTGTTTCAATATTTTCGACTGGAAGCCAGTCATCCATATTTCCATAATTACTTTTGTCTATTGCAAATGATTTTATCTCTTCAATTTTTTTCAATACAATTAAAACTATGTATCTTTTCCCCGCCCATTTTTTAAACTGACTATCAGATAATTGAAGTTTATCTTGATGCTTTTTTACCAAAGCAACTGATTCTTCTGTAGACATTTTATCTGAATTGAAAACACTGTCCACAATCCCTTTAGCTTTAACAACACCTTCAGCATTATTGTTGATAAAGTATAAAATGTCACCTTCATTAACTCTCCCATATGGTAATTTTCTTCCAGTTGCACCACGAATGATAATTGTTTTACCACCATCTAATAATTTCTCCATTTCATTTGCTTTCGCATCAAGATAAACGACATGATCCATTTTGTTTTTCTCCTTTTAGAGTTTCAATTTGTTATTGATTTAAAAATTTTTGCATAAGGTCTTTTTTAGCTTGTGCACAATATAGCCATTCAATTATTGTGCGTATATTATGAATTTAGTATTATATCTGAACTTAATGTGTGTATCATTTTATGTTCATCGATTTTTTTTCTGTGAGGCATTGAAATGATTATTTAGCTTACGAGGGTTTTTGATGATTACATATGTGTATTTTTCCGTTTTTTTGAATGATGGATTTTGTGATACCCATTGATTTTATATGGGTTAACTCATTTGTTTTTTTGGTGATTTAGATATGATTGATACTACTAATCTAGATACAAAGGAAGTATTAACCCTTGCTAGAACCTATGCTTTAGATCATAACATTGAAAATGCTGTTGTTGCAACGACTCGGGGTGAGACCGGGGTGTTAGCAGCGAATTTATTTCCAGAGGATATAAAGATTGTTGCAGTGACTCATTCCACGGGATTTAAAAAACCAGGTGGACAAGAACTCGCTGAGGAAAATAGAAAGAAAATGGAACAAAAGGATGTATCTATTTTTACTGGGCCAATGATTTTTCATACGTGGAATGATTATTATCGGAAAAAACAAGGAACGGTTACCACTACCACTATAATTGCTGATACTCTTCGCCTGTTCGGTCAGGGGACAAAGGTGGCTGTTGAAATTGTAGCTATGGCTGCTGATGCAGGTTTGATATCCGGGGGGCCAGTACTTAGTATTGCAGGAACGGGTTATGGAGCTGATACGGTTCTTTTGATTACTGGAACGAATAGTAAATATTTGATGGATATGAAGATTCATGATGTGATTGCAAAACCAAAAAAATGGTAATATCAATCAAAACAATCTATAGAATTACATTGATTCATTGAAATAGAATTTTTTCATAATACGTCGAACTCTTGGTCTCAAGGATTTCAAAAATGATGTTTTCTGTTACTTTTCCAACGCCTTTAATCTCTTGCAAACCAGTTTTATCAGCGATATATTTTCTTTTATTTTTGAGGTGTTATATGCGGCATAGCCATATGGGAAAGGTCTCTGTTGTGATTTGAGAAGATAATCCATTTGTTGAAAAATAAGAACGATCCGATCATGCTCAGATACAACCTCATTAAATATGGATACAGGTATTTGTTTTAAAATTGGATAGTGTTTCATGAGAGTGTGAAAGATTTGATTGATGGATCGATGATATGATTCGATTGGATTTCCCCATTTATCATCTTGATATATCATTTCATACCTTGTGATAACACAGTTTTAAAAATAAATCTTTTAGTTTGATTTTTTTATATTATTTTTGGAATCATATTTGTTTTACAAGATTAAATATTTACACTATTTTTTTCTTATATTTACAATTGAATTAAATACTCCTGTTATTAATTAATATTTTTGAAAAAATTTAATAAATTACTTATAGAAAGAAAGATATTTACCAAGCCAAGGGAAATTGAAGGCTAAAAAAATGAAAAACAGATCATATTTCTTAATATTGGCATTTGCTGTAGCAGTACTTTTTTCAATTCAAACGGCAATGGCAACTGAAGCAGACTTTATTTCAGGTAGCGGTGGAAGAGTCGTACTAGATGGTGATATTATTTTAGCATCTCACAATGATTATATCCATGTATATGACGTTGATGAAACTGATGGACCGGCACTTATTGCGGATTTACAGAGAACATATTGGGGATGGGATGGAATCGC
Source organism: uncultured Thermoplasmatales archaeon (assembly GCA_964406955.1). Lineage (GTDB taxonomy): Archaea > Thermoplasmatota > E2 > DHVEG-1 > DHVEG-1 > EX4572-165. Next base: position 15,536 of record CAYOTP010000039.1, read on the forward strand.
ATCTGGAGATATAAGTGGCAATGGCGTAGATGAAATCATTCATGGCTGCAGAGTAGATGGAAAATTAAGAGCATATTACATTGATTCCGATTCGACCTGGTCTACAAAAATAATAGAGGATGTAGATTTTAAACAAGGCCATGTAGTAGATGTTGGAGATATTACAGGGGATGGTTCAAATGAAATAGTAATCGCAGATACCGAACCACGACTTAGAGTGTTGAACTGGGATGGCCATTTATGGGCGGTTCAGCTTGATTTTGAAAAAGGAGATAAAATGGCTGTTGGAGATGTAACTGGAGATGACGTTGCTGAAATTATCATTGGGGACAAAAGTCAAAATTCCATTAAAATATTTGATTATACCAACACAAAAATAGGTGAATTTGAAGTATATTTCGAAGATGGAGATGATATAAAAGTCGGAGATGTTAATTTAGATGGCATCGCTGAAATCATCCATGCTTCATCAAACGCAAATATGATTTCTATTTATGATATGGCTGGGACGGAACTTGGAATATTTTCTTTGGATAATTTTAGAAAAGGAGATGGTTTTGCAGTTGGAGATGTTACTATGAATGGAGTTGATGAGATTGTTCACGCAGATTACAAAGAAGATATGATCAGTCTCTATGATATGAATGGAG
>CAYOTP010000040.1:0-16175 GCA_964406955.1 uncultured Thermoplasmatales archaeon
AAAGAATTGGGACTTTAGAGTAAAATTGATCATGTTTCATCACATATCAGGATGGGAAATCACAGTTGCCAAACCTTTATGAACCCTTCCCTTTTGCTTAAAAGCCGTTGACAAGAATGACACAAGGAACGCTCACCTTCATAGGATTAGGATTATACGACGAACGAGATATGAGCCTGAAAGCACTACAAAAAATCAAACAGGCAGATTATGTATTTGCTGAATTTTACACATCAATTCTATCAGGATCCACTATTGAAAAACTTGAACAGATATGTGAAAAAAAAATCACTGTTCTCAGCAGAGATGAATTGGAGAAAGCAACAAGCCTTATTTCCAAATCCAAAAACCATACCGTCGCTCTGCTGGTCGGAGGGGATGCATTGACTGCGACCACTCATGTGGACTTACGTATTCGAGCGGTCAAAGAAGGAATAAAAACAGCAATCATCCATGGGAGCAGTGTGGTCACCGCAGTCCCTGGTCTCCTCGGACTACAACATTATAAATTCGGAAGGATAACAACACTAGTCACCCCTGAAAAAAACTATTTTCCCCTCAGTCCCTACGATATGATCAAAGAGAACAAGGACCAGGGCCTCCATAGTTTAATCCTTTTGGACATCAACAGGGAAAAAAATAAGTTTATGACCGCTGAACAAGCAATAGGTTTGCTTTGGGAAATGGAAAAAAAGAAGAAAGATCAGCTGATCTCAAAGCAAGATATCATCTGTGTAGTCGCCCGAGCAGGATCACCAACACCCTTTGTTAAAGCCGATACGGTTGAACATCTTGAAAAAGAATGTTTTGGTCCACCATTGCATGCACTCGTTATGCCTGGAAATCTTCACTTCATGGAAATAGAAGCATTGCACCATTTAGCCAACCTTCCATCTTCTGTTGCAAAAAAATTACAAAAAGTATAAGAACCAAACACTCCATTTACTTTTTCGAATTCTTATAGATAACTATCATCTAGAAAAATTCAGGGGATTAGGATGCAAACGGAAGGAAACAATGTTGTTGGATACATTTACGGAAATGTAGGATCAACGGAATTCAAATTTGCTGTTAACAGTGAAAAAATACGGAAATTCGATTATGTGTACGCCCCACATAAAGAGGGAAACATGCTTGCACAAATCATCGATATCAGACAGCATTCAGATCTTAATTTCGAAGATGCAACATCAATTATGGAAAATGAGGAACGTCCACATATCAACACAAAGATCTCAGCTGAAGCTGGCGTCATCGGATACCGCGATAACAGAGGCTTACTTCAATCACCACGGACTCCTTTTGATGCAGGTGCAGGAATTGCAAAAGCCGATGAATCACTCATCCGAAAAGTACTTGGCTTAAGTGCTGCAAAGGAAAACGGAGCATACATTGGACTGTTGAAAGGCCATGAACTCCCAGTATACTTAAACATAGACCAACTTGTCCAAAAACACATAGCCATTCTTGCTAAAACAGGTGGAGGAAAAAGTTATGCTTGTGGTGTGCTCGTTGAAGAACTCCTTAAGAAAAAGGTCCCAATGGTGGTCATTGATACACATGGAGAATACCGATCGTTAACCTCTGAAAATACAAGTAAAAACGATAAAAAAAACATGGAACGATACAACGTCAAACCATGTAATTATAAAAAACAGGTCACTGAATATTCACCCTTGAGCAGTAGAGGGAATTTTGAACATTTAACACTAAATGGCGTGAATCTAGAAGCAAGTGAAATCCTTGATGTGCTCCCTGCAAAGCTATCTGGCCCTCAAAAAGGAGTGTTATATCAAGCCATTAAAGAAATCAAAGAATACAAATCATATTACACCATTAGAGATATCATAGAGGGAGTAGGACGAAGTAAAAGCAATGCACGATGGAATGTCATTGCATCACTTGAATCACTTGACTCCATCGGGGTGTTCAGTGAAGCAGGAACTGACCCGAATCAGTTGGTTCAAGAAGGAACTTGCTCCATTGTGAACATGAAAGGAGTCCCACCAGATGTTCAAACGGTTATTGTCGCTCGGTTAACCCAGCAATTATTCGAATATAGAAAAGCAGGGAAAATCCCAAGTTTTCTTCTCATCGTCGAAGAGGCACATAATTATTGTCCGGAGAGAGGATTTGGAAATGCCGTATCTTCAAGCATCTTAAGAACAATTGCTTCAGAAGGAAGGAAATTTGGCATGGGTCTGGCCATTGTGAGTCAACGACCTGCAAAAGTAGATAAAAATATCATCAGCCAATGTAACACAAATATCATCTTAAAAGTGACTAATCCAAATGATCTGAAAGCAATCGTTCAATCTGTGGAAGGACTCACTAGTAAAACAGCTGATGAGATCCAACGACTGCCTATTGGCGTTGCATTGATTTCAGGTGGAAATCTACAAATGCCCATCATGTCTGAAATCAGACCACGTGAAACACATCATGGTGGCCAATCAGTGAAGATCTCTAAAAAAGGAAAAAATCCTGAATTTACTGCAATGAAAACAACACCTTCAAATCCACCCCCCACAACAGCAGCAGCACCAGTACAACAACATCCACCTTCTCCACCGCCACCGTCTGAGGAAAAGACAAATAAACATGCAACTGAAAAAGCAGAACAAGTAACTCGAGTTGCCAATCGATTGGGGTGGGTATCAACAACAGATACTGATGAAGCGATAGCATTTCTTACCGAAGAAGCAAAAAAAATGGATGAAAATGTATTTAAATATCTTGAATCACTTGCACAACTTGGTAAAAATGTTTGCCATTCATCGGACCCGAATTGTATTAAATGCCCAATGAAGGATGGTTGTCAATATCGTGCAAAAAGAGGGAAAACATCAAAAAAAGGATTATTCCAAAGGAAATAAAAGAAGAGATACAGACGTAACAAAACAAATCTTCTTTTCTTTCTTCATCGTAACAGTCATCCTCATTTCCGGTTGCATTGATACACCCTTTTTTTCTTCGAGAATTACCTATGAAGAATCACCAGTGCAACTTTCTTACAAAATATCCTATGGATATTATGTGAATCTTTCAGGGACCGGTATTGCAACAGTTCACTACACCGAATATATCCCCCGCTCTCTAAATGGAACGGTCTATTTTGTGACAACGCATCCTGCTAAAGAGATTGACAAGAAAGAGAATGGAAACGAATTGGTCATATGGAATCAAACCATAAGTGATCTTTCAAATCAATCATTTTCTGTTACCGCCCATATCATTCAAGAACCTTTCATTATTTCTGACGTCAGTGGAAAATCATCATTAACCATCGAAGAGATCCATCGAAATCATCCAAACATTACCGAATCATATTCCCATTCATTGGGAAACGATACACATACCATCATCGATCCATATCATCCAGTAATCCATCAGCAGGCACAAACATTGAAAAATACCGCTGGAACTACTAATGCGTTTCTTGTCGGAAAACATATTTTCTCATGGTTAAAGAATCATACAACATACACATTACATATGAATAATCAACCTCAACCAGCAGTGATTACCTATGAAAAAGGAACCGGAGATTGTGATGATTTATCGTATCTATATCTATCACTATGCCGAGCAGCAGGAATCCCCAGCCGATACATCAAAGGATATCTAATCAATGAAACCAGTGCAGTCTCTCACGTCTGGGCAGAACTATTTGTAGGAAAAGACCTCAGCTCCACCGGATGGATACCAGTGGAATGTGCTGGAACCGGTGAACTCAATTCAGAGATCCATAATCACTACGGATTAGAGGATGTAAACCACCTACGACTTCTAGTTGATGATGGAACCAATGAAACGTTCAATCGACTGACCAATCCATTTTCAATTCGATACGAACCAACCTTAGAGGTTACTATCTCTCGTTTTGAAACAATACAAAATTATTCGATACTATCTACAAGTAACCTTATCATTGAAAAAAATACTAGAAAATACGAATGAATATGAAGTAAAGACAAGTATAACACAGGTCGGGAGTTTTCTCTGATTGAACTATTATAGTTTGCAACTGATCTGTTAGATAGTGTAACGGTTCATATAATTCAAATCACTGATTGGACTGATGTTTTCAATAAGGATGTTATAAATAAAAAAGAGGATCAATGAAAAAATAGCATTGATTCCAACAGAGAAAAGACCTGCACAAATAAAGTTAATCAGAGGAGAATACATATATGTTGCAAGAAATAACGCTAAGAATAAAAGACCAAACGAATACGATACCATAGCCTCAACACCATTCCTATATTCTCCAAGGGATGGTACTAAAAATATCAGTAAATTAAGTATCAAATTTGTAATTGATCCGTTATTGAATGAACTGGATTCAGCCATGAAAAACGTCATAGTCAGACCAAAGAGAAAGGCTTCTATAACTCCAATTGATAATGTCAAAATTAATAGATGATCAGCAGTAATTATTGTTGCAAGCAAACCGTTTATGATGAAAACATATGCAATTAAACATCCAAGAAAAATCAAAATGAGGATTACCCAGTCAGGCTCTTCAAAATCAAATAAATTCGCAACGGAAGGATTTTGCAGCAAAAAGTTATGCCAATGGTCATATAATTGTAAAAGTTGACTTTTACTTAGATTTATTGTTTGAATTATTTCCAAATCATGGATATCATCAACTGATTCAATTTCATAAATGATAGAATCGTCAAAAATATAATTTATCTCTTTATATGTTTCACTTTCTCTTGTTCTATCCTTTATTAAGTCCTGAGTTAAAAATATATTTTTAATAATCGATGGCTTGTCTGAATAGATCATACGAATCCGCTCAATTGATTCATTGCCATCAAGTAAAGAGAATATACTTTGAATTTCTTCAAAGCTTAAAAGCGATTTAATCTCAGTGGCCGGATCCAAACCTGCATTAATTTTATAGATAACCATCTCATAGATGTTTTTAATCTCATCTGAACTATTTTCAGAGATAGAGTTAAAGGTATCATTATACAATTGGGATTTTTTAGATAGAAGTAACATTGATTCACTAGTAATAGTTGGCAACAGTACCCCTGTTGTGAGAATAAAAAAACAAATGAATAATACGGCGATTTTTTTCACTATTGGACTCCTCCCACTAATTTATGATATGGATATATATTTTTATCATTTAAATGTTACGTATCTTATTGTTCATGTTGTGATATCCTCAATTATCCGAATGATTAGATTTTTTTTATTTAGATGGGATAAAAATGAATTGTCGATTAATGGTTAGATTATTCCAAAAAAAAACCTGATTCATGTCTGAAAATCAAAAAGAATAATATCAGTTTTCTTATTAAAAAATAATTGAATTATTAATCCCATAAATCATCCTTTAAAAAATAAAATACTATTCGAAAAAACGTTCAGATCAATGTGCCAAAATAAATTATGAATTATGGTCATATCGCTTTAACTTGCCATCATCTTTCTCTTCAAATAACGGAATCTGTTTCGGTACAGTATACGTAATCTTCTTTCTCTTGGTCATCCACAGTCCACCTTCAAAAAAAGATATCAAGCTATCAATTAAAAACATGCCTATTTATTCCTTTTTCAACATGATTGCGTAACTGTTAAACATTTCATCATTCTCAGAAAAAGGAGTAATTAACCACCAAAATCAATATCTGCATACCTACCTACAAAAAAGGTACTTAAACCCCCAATATATCATTGGTAGTAGAAGTAATAAAAAAGTCTGGGCTGGTAGTTTTTTAAGGAGTGCATCACCATCCCATCTCAACCGCAGGATATGAGAAGTTCTCCCAGACTTCCTTCTCATCTTCCTTCTAAAACGGTTGGAAATGGGATGTGGTCTTGGTAAAAGGTTGATTTTTATCAGTGATAATAAACTTTAAGGTTATGCCTTAATGAATTCAATATGTTACTCTTACCAACACACAATTAAATCCTATTGTCTTTCAAGTTCAACAGTTAATCGGAATGCCTCACGGGGTTTTATATCTTCAATTTTTATTGGATCCACAGGTTTGATGCCATCAGCTTCAATATAAAACGTCCAATCTCCGGGTGGCGGAACAGCTTTTTTCCATTGTGCATGTGCAGATTCCATGTCTGTATCCATGTAAGAATATTCGGGATAACAAATTGTGTATATTCTGCTTTTACTATTTTCATCATATGATTGTTCTGATTCAACATGGAGCTCATAAGTGAATTCATCTATAGACCATTCAACAGCATCACGACCAACAACGGGGATAAATCCATCCATCTCATCATATTTTTGTTTAGCATTTTCACTTATTGCTTTTACCTCAAGCGAATTAAATATCTGAGGATCATCAGATGTGATTTCGACTATAGGTTTAACATTTCCCCACTCAAATAACATCATAAACTCGTTTATTCCAAAAAGGAAATATTGTAACGTATAATAATTTTTGGCGGCCAATATAAAAAAGAAAAGCATTGCAAATACTCCAGCAAAATTACCTAAAACATAACCAGAATCATGACCTGCAAAACCATAAAAAAATCCAAGAACTGAACAAATACCTAAAACTACTGATATTGAAAATATTATCCAATTGTTAATTCTAAAATCTGAAAAAGGCTTAACATCCTGAATTCCATATAAATAATTACATGCCCTATAAAACCACTGGTGAAAATTATCTCCACGCCAATTATTTAAAATATATTTGGGAAACCAAACTAATTTCCCCTCTTCATCAATGACATTACCGTCCCAAGTTACTTTTGCCCGTTCATATCTATTCCAATATTCTTCAAAATCTGAATTCATATTACTTACTTTTTCTGTTTTGGAACTGTCAAGTAAAACACTATTGTCCGTTGTAAAAATTTCTTCTGAATTTTGCCCATTGGCAATTGAGTGTAAGTGACTTTGAATTAAATCTATTCTTTTATTTAATAGGTTATTAAAGTCAACAAGATTCATTTCATGAGACTTCAAATATTGAAGTGTTACTATCACAAAACTCATTAGCTCATCAAACTCATCGTCTCCAATATTGTTTCTCATCGCCTTAAAAATGTATTCAAAGAATAATGGCCCTTTACTATTCTCATCAAATAGATATTTTTGTAGTTCTGGAAGAATGTTGACATTTTGTGAAATATCTTGACCATGTATTTTTTTCAAATATTCTGCCAATTTAAATTCAGCAGCGTTATTTTCAATCGTATCCTCACTAGTTATTAGATTGCTTACGTTTGATCCTTGTATTGCTGGAAATATGCTTGAAGACAAAAATAGCATTGACACAGCAAAAATTCCAAAAAAAATCTTCATTTCTTTTTTCATTTCATTTACCTCCTTCTTTGAATCCGCCCCTCTCCAAACTGCCAGATTCAAAAAATAGGTATGGAATAAAAAGATATAAAAGTTTCCAATAAAATAAAAATTATTATTATATTACCTATTTTGAAAGAAAAAAATCTTATATCTAACAAAATCGTAATGAAATTATAAATCTTAAATTCAATCAATTTGCATCACGTTAAATATTATTTAAAAGCCATAGCTATTAAGAAATTCCTGATTTGGTTGACAAAATTAAACTGAACTGTAAGAAGATAAATGAAAAAGATAAATAGAATTACTAAAATGTCTCTTGACGATAATCTTTATTTAAAAAAAATCAGTTTCTACAGATTTAAAATTATTATTTAACAAGAATAAAAAAATCAACTGCTAGAAGTAAATTTAAATATGAAAAGCTGTATACTGCCATACCCTTCTTAAGTAGGTTATATTATGGGCAAAGGAATCAATGCAGCACGGAAACTGAAGAACAGTAGAAGAAACTTCCGATGGAATGATCGTTATTATAAAAAACGAGTGCTCCATCTTAAAGAGAAAGCCGATCCGTTGGAAGGTACTGCTCAAGCGCGAGGTATCGTTATTGAGAAAGTTGGAATTGAGGCAAAACAGCCCAATTCGGCCATTCGAAAATGTGTTAAGGTTCAATTGATTAAAAATGGACGTCAGATCACTGCCTTTGCTCCTGGTGATAACGCCATTAGTTTTATTGACGAACACGATGAGGTCATGGTTGAAGGAATTGGTGGCCGTATGGGCCGAAGTTATGGTGATATTCCTGGTGTTCGTTTCAAAGTAATCAAAGTAAATGATATTTCCCTTCACCAAATGGTAAAAGGTAAGATTGAAAAAGCAATGAGACGGTAATTATGGCTGAAAAAACATCTGATCATAAAACTATGCATTTTTTTCCATCACTATCTAAGTATAATCAAGATGAAGTGGTGGTGGAAGATAAAGGACTTGCTCGCTATATTAATTTAGACACGGAGAACATTTATCTTGGTGCAGTGTTTGCAAACAAGATGTTTGCAAAATCTAAGATCCCAGTGGTTGAACGATTGATCAATAACATCATGCGAACGGAGAAGTACAATGGCAAAAAGGTCAAAGCATATAAAGTCGTTCGATCCACGTTTGAAATCATCGATAAACGTACCAAACAAAATCCGTTACAGGTCCTGGTCCATGCGATTCAAAACGCAGCGCCTAAGGAAGAGGCTACCCGTCTTCGATTCGGTGGCATTCTTGTTCCTAAAGCAGTTGACACGGCCCCTCAACGACGATTGGATATTGCATTAAGAAATCTTTGTACTGGTGCGGTGAACGCATCTCATAAAAACAAAAAACGTATCGAAGAAATCCTTGCTGATGAAATTATTAAAGCATCAAAAAATGACGTTTCCTCTTTTTCAGTTGGGAAGAAAAACGAAATAGAGCGAGTGGCGAAATCAGCACGCTAATTTAATCGATCGTAATTTATCTTACGTTATAGTGAATTAAAAAAAAATCCTTTGAGGTTGTATCTTATGGGTAAGAAAGAAGATAATATTAAAAAAGCTACACATTTGATGAATAAACTTGATTATATTCGAAATATTGGCATAGCAGCTCATATCGATCATGGGAAAACAACGCTTTCTGATAATTTACTTGCAGGTTGTGGCATGATCAGTGAAGATCTTGCCGGTAAACAACTTGCCCTTGATTTCGATGAACAAGAGTCAGAGCGAGGGATAACTATTGATACTGCTTCTGCGTCGATGGTTCATGAATTTGAAGGGAAAGAATACCTAATCAATTTATTGGATACTCCCGGCCACGTTGATTTTGGTGGGGATGTTACCCGAGCGATGAGAGCAGTTGATGGCGCTATTGTTGTCGTCTGTGCAGTTGAAGGAGCAATGCCACAGACTGAAACGGTTATTCGTCAAGCATTAAAGGAAAATGTTCGACCGATTCTTTTCATCAACAAGGTTGATCGGTTAATCAATGAGTTAAAGGTCACCCCTGAACAAATGCAACAGCAATTCGTTAAGATCATTACGAAGTTCAATCAATTGCTAAATAAAGTGGTTCCCGATGAGTTTAAGGGGAAATGGGATGTTAAAGTCGAAGATGGGACCGTTGCATTCGGTAGTGCCTATTACAATTGGGCAATTTCAGCTCCATACATGGAAAAATCTGGGTTGAGCTTCAAGGACATCTATGAGTATTGTAACACGAATAATCAAAAGGTTCTTTCAAAGAAAAGTCCAATTCATGAGGTTTTATTGGATATGGTGGTTGATAATTTGCCATCTCCAAAGATTGCACAGAAATATCGTATCCCCAATATTTGGCGTGGTGACCCTGAGACAAAGCTTGGGAAAGGAATGATGAACACTGAAGAAAATGGTCCGTTAGCATTAATGATTACTAAGATTGTTATGGATCCCCATGCAGGTGAGGTCGCCGTTGGAAGGATGTATAGCGGAAACGTGGAACGTGGAAAACAGGTTTATGTGGCTGGTTTTCCAAAAATAAATCGTATTCAACAGGTCAACCTAATGGTTGGCGCTGATCGTATTCCTATTGATCGGGTAAGTGCTGGAAACATCGTTGCAGTAACAGGAATAAGAGATGCAATAGCCGGAAGTACGGTTGTTGACGTGGAAGATGCTGAACCATTCGAGCGAATCGTTCACGTTTCTGAACCAGTGGTAACTGTTGCAGTGGAAGCAAAACACACTAAGGATCTACCAAAACTTATCGAAGTGCTCCGAATGGTTTCAAAAGCAGATCCAAGTATCATGGTAAATATCAATCAGGAAACCGGTGAAAACTTGATGAGTGGTATGGGTGAACTTCATCTTGAAATCACAGAATATCGTATACGAAAGGAATATGGCGTAGATATTATCACATCAGAGCCCATCGTCGTTTATAGAGAATCCGTTTCGAAGAAATCCCCCCAGTCCTTTGAAGGGAAATCACCAAACAAACATAACCGGTTCTATATTGAAGCAGAACCATTGGACCCTAAGATTGCAAAAGCATTATATGAAAATAAGATACCTAGTAACGTAAAGAAATACAAAAAAGATGTCATTAAACAATTACAGGATCTTGGCATGAGCAAAGATGAAGCAAAGGGCGCAATTGCAATCCAAGGATTAAACTTATTCCTTGATGTGACCAAAGGTATTCAGTATCTTTCTGAAATCCATGAGTTGGTCATCGAAGGTTTTTCAGAAGTGATGAAAAGCGGACCTACTGCATCAGAACCCTGTCAAGGGCTTCTTATCCGGTTGGTTGATGCAAAGTTGCATGAGGATGCTATCCATCGTGGCCCCGCTCAAGTTATCCCCGCGGTTCGTAACGCCGTATATGGGGCCGTCACAGTAGCTGATCCCGTTCTTCTTGAACCTATGCAAAAAGTGTTCATCAGCACCCCTCAGGACCTTATGGGTGATGCTTCAAGGGAACTTAATCAACGACGGGCGACCGTACGAGATATGACAACGGAAAAGGACATGGTAAATATTGATGCCAAAGCGCCTGTGGCAGAGATGTTTGGTTTTGCATCTGCAATTCGATCTGCAACTGGCGGGCGGGTCTTGTGGAACACGGAAAACATTGGGTTTGAACAACTTCCAAAACATCTGCAAGATGAAATTGTTGGCCAGATCCGTGAGAGAAAAGGACTGAAGCCTGAGCCATTCCCTGCAAGCTACTATTCAGATTAATTCTAGGAAAAAATATTTTTTTCCTTTCTTTTTTCTACCATTTATCTTATCATAATTAAAATGAATTTAATCAACATTAAAAATTAAAAAGATTTATATGTGTTTTTAAGATTAATGGTTCATTGGAGGATGCACAATGAATAAAGGAAAGATCCCAATAAACAAACAGTACGAATTGGAATATCGATATTACGATCGAGATAATGCTTTTAAATATTTTAACAGAAAATTTGAAGTGTATCTCTGTGAAAAAAAAACATTGAAAACAAGCTACCTACTTCATATGGATAACTCTGATTCGAAACAAATGGCTCCAAGTGTATACAAAGCAACTCATGGACGGAAAAAATTCAATTTTGGTGTTACCACATTGAACTGGAATGATATCAAAAATACATTCTTAGATTATGTAGTCGAAGAGATAGGGGAAGAAAACCGACCCTATGCAAAAAAGGCATTGAATAATCTGTCATCACCAAAACTCTAAAGAATTCTTTATTTTAATTCTCATTTCTATTCTAATACTCTGTTGTAAGCTTATACTTTCCATGTACAGGTTCATAAATTTGACCATTTCGTTTCAATCGATCAAGAGCATCTTCAACTTTTTTTGCCTCCAAACCATGGGCTTCTGCTTCAATGACAATATCATTTCTAGCTGCATTCTTATCATCGGATTCTTCACAGATCTGCTTAATGATATCAAGAATCGATCGCATCCGTTCATGCTGGGAATGACTAAACCCCGTTGCAATGATGTCGATATCAAACTTGCCAGTCTCCCGGTCCATACCTACACGCCGAAGATATTCATTGATAATCGAAATCGCACGCTCAGCATCACTCACCGTGACCGTCTCACTTAATCGAACTCGTGCACTTGCTTCTGCCAACCGGACAAACGCTTCCAATTGACGGGGGGTAAACGGTACAGAATCCTTTGACTGATTCCGTAAATCCACATAATATTCCTTAATGATGGTCATCGCTTCATCCTTCATCACGGGAAAAATATGTCTTTTTGCATACGCAACATATTTCCGTAAGAATTCAGGAGCAAACGTGGGTATAACTGGTGTGATCAACCGTTCTTGTTCCTCACGGGAAAAAACGCTCTTTTTTGATTTCAATATGTTCTCATTGACCTCACCTGCCTTATGAGTATTCAAAATATGTGTCGCTAAATTGGTATCATGTTCCGTAGCGGGTTTATCCTGAATTGAAAAAATCAGATCAAAACGAGAAAGTAACGCTGGAGGCATATTGATCTGCTCATGAATAGGAATGAAATCGTCAAAACGGCCAAGTTTAGGATTCGCCGCTGCAAGAACAGCGCACCGTGATTTTAATGTCGCATTAATACCGGCTTTGGCAATGGATATCTCCTGCTGCTCCATAGCTTGATGTAAACTACTTCGATCTTGAGAATCCATCTTATCGATCTCATCAATACAAGCTATACCCATATCAGCTAGCACCAATGCACCTGCTTCAAGAGTCCACTGCCCTTCACCAAATTCATCACGAACGGCAGCTGCAGTAAGACCTGCCGCTGAAGAAGCCTTTCCAGAAGCATAAATACTTCTTGGAGCAAGCTTAGACATATAACTCAACATTTGCGATTTTGCAGTACCTGGATCACCAACAAACAAACAATGGATATCACCCCGAATATACGATCCATCAGGCATCTGTTTAGACATCCCACCAAACAATTGTAAGACCAACGAATCCTTTTCCACATTCATTCCATATATCGTCGGAGCCATACTCTCCCTAATCTTTCGATAGATCTCAGGATCACTACTTACCCGCAATATCTCTTCTTCATCTTCCTCACTGATATCCACTTCCTCAAAGGCCATTTGCTGATTTTCAACACTAATTGCATCCATAACCTTAGAAAAAGAGGTTAATTTAAACGTCCCACGACGTCGCTGCATCGAATGTAATATCCCATTCACAATAACCCGATCACCAGGAGCAATCTCACCAACAAGATCATCTTCAAGAAATACACTCAACCGCTCAGGCTGCGCTCCACCACGAAGACCTTCAGGATTCTCCTGGATCTCAATCTTCTGAGAGTCGACAAAAGTTGAAAGACTTGTGGACAGTTTAAAGGAAGAAACACGTTCACAGCCCCCCTGATCAGCATAACATTCCGTAGGCTCCTTTAAAATATCTTCATCCTGAGAAATCTTTATCACCGCACCACATTTCTGACAAATAAACGCAGCAACCTGTAACTTCGGACGGACCTCTGTGCGTTTTTTCACCAATCCTTCCACGGCCCTCAACTTGCCAAGATGATGTGAACGAATGTTTCGAATGATGACCTTTTGCATATCGGGAAGGTTTTTCACTCGAAAATGAAGATGAACATGCTGCTCTGTAGCCACATCAACATTTCTTAAAGCTTGCTCAGCATTAAATATCGCTTTATGCGGTTGTTCGATCAATAATTCTGCAAGAGATGGATCAGCACGATCGATATCCCAATAATCAACAAAAAGACTTCTTCTTTCAGGATACATCAATGCAACAGTTTCAATTTCAGATTTATATTCTTCTTCGAAGAATCGTTGCCAGGAAGCAACAGTACTTTCATCTTTCAATAATTGAGGCATGCTCTCATATTCCCCCATGATCAATCAACATATGATCAAACCAACTGAATTTCAATCGAAATTTTGACGGGTGTAGGAACCCGCAGAGTGGATGCACGTTTCACCGTATGACTGCCCAGATGCCTTCTCAACCTCGTAAACCCTTCGAGCATTGGCAGTTTACGGTAAGGCTGCTCACTTCCGTGCCTGACCCAATACCCGCAATAAAGATGAGCCTATGGCTCTCCAGTCATAGGGCATCATCACCTCCAATCCCAAAGGACAAGGTCTCATCGTCAGCACCTGGATCATACCGTGCTCGTTGCACCGCCTCATTGTGTCAACCCTGGCATAAAGACGATTTCCAGTTACAGGGAACGCCTATCTCCCCAGTCTATCCTACACCTTTCGCCATTACGATCATTTTTGTTTCTAACAAAACATATCGTGTTTGCAACAGACTACAATGATCTTTTGATGATGGTCAACAGATTTCTAAAGAACTGAAAGAACACAAGGGCTAGTGAAATACATAAAAAGGCAACATCCCTAGCTATATATAACCATGCTTGAGATAACTGGTCACCTGCACCAGCTTTTGCGATTTTTCCAGCTTCGTATGAATCGATGATAAGCAAGTAAAGAGAAATAGCAATGATGAAAAACAAGATGATATTTACGTAAAAGGACCATCTGTACCACGTTTTCCTACTTATTTTATTAAATGAACGTTCATCCATTTTTCAACAACCAACTCCAGTCTAATGACCCTAGATGGAAACCACAATATTTGAACATTATGCTTCAAACCACCCATCCAACAAAAAATAAAGACGTGTAGATTGCAGTATTTCATAAAAAGTCTGTGAGTTTTGTCTTTTTTACCTTATCGCTCATGAATAATGAATCAATATTTTTTTCAACAAGGTTGATCCGTTGATGCGCATATGATGGAATATGATATCGATCAGCAATCTCCTTTGATATCGATAAATATTTTTTCACTGATTTTTCATGAACCGTCAGACTCAGTTTTCCATTGCATTTTCGACAGACCCCATTTAAGGGGATACGCCGATAGGTAATATTGCAGGTAGGACAACGCACAGATTGCTTACTGAATGCTTTTAAATTACCGAGGATATCTGGAAGGAAATGCCGTTCTATGACTTTGTATGCGACATCAGCTTCATCAACTGCTCGAATTTTTGCAGCTAGGTTCAACTGGGCATTCATCTTATCCATCATAGTATTTAATGTTTTATAGCGGGAAACAACAGGGCCATCTGAAATATCACTAGTATCATGGGTAAACCCAAATTCTTCATATTGCAATGGTGTTTTCAATCTGTTACCAACGACGTCCATAGTATCCTCCCAATTCTTTGGATGTTCATGACGAAGTGTTGCTTCATAAAAATCAAGAGGATACCTTGAAAGACAATCCACGTTATGGGCTTCCTTATCCACTTCGGAAGGGTCAAGACGAGTGGTAAGAATCAATGGCAAATCCATTTTTCCACCACGTTTATCCGGAATATATTCATGTGAAAAATTCAGTAACGCATCCATGAGTAACATAAGGCCATCTTCATCGCCGTCGCATCGAAGTTGTATTAACTGATTATGCCAATAAATAGCTTTATCTTCCAGTTCTTCTCCTTCAACATCCAAACAATACGTGTCATCATTTTTTACCAGAATATGTTTAATTTCTGTGATAAAATCAAACGTATAATCAGAATAAGAAACTGCAGGATAATACTCCATTTCATATTTTATTAACCGTCTGGCTGAAGAAGGTTTTGAAGAAGTCATATCTTTCGCGCGTTTCCTCTTTTTCTTTGAGATAGGATTTACAAAATTAGAAAATCTATATTTATCCTCACCAGTTAGAACAAGATGACATAGTATATGTTTTACAGGTTTTTTGTCAAGTTCTTTACATCCTTCCAATTCTTTTCTTTTAGGTAACCGTTTTTTTGTTTTTAGAAAACGAGTGAAAATATGTTCTCTTAATAGAAGATTAGCAACTCCTTCAAGTAACGTCTGAGAAACGGAATGAAATGTTACTCGATCTGGATTTAAGCTAATAGATCCATCACCATCAAAAAATGCAGAGATAAATTGTTGAACAGATTCTTTGTTTCCTTCATAAATTAAGTTAGGTACCTTCTTACCATATGCTTTTGTACCTGCACCCCAGACTTTCGTAAATAGAGTATATAATAGTTTTGAGGAATACCTAATTTTTGAGTCTCTCTCGTACGGCTCTAATGAAAATAGCTTTGTCATTTTTGTTTTTAAATAATTTCTTAAATCGTTATCAAATAATCTAAAAGAAATCTGATTTTCACTCTTATTAGATCGAGCCCATCCTTTTGCACAATACATTCCAAGAAGCCAAAATAAAGATGGGATATCTTCAATATACATAGGAAGATTCGCATGATCTCTTCTAAAACCTAAACCTGCAGTATTTGGTAAATCATCAAAAGTAATATT